>NZ_JBIARC010000012.1:0-182315 GCF_042889625.1 Streptomyces sp. NPDC002573
GTACTCACCCGAGAGACTCTCTCAGGCTTTCCTCCGGGCGCTTCCCTTCGGTGTTTCCGACTCTATCAGATCTTTTCTCGACCCGATTTCCTCGGTGCTTTCCGGCCTTTCGGCCTTCCGGCGGTGTTGACTTTATCAGATCCTGTCGGGCTCTTTTCGAGCTCTTCGGGTCCTGATCCCCGGTCAAGGGGTCGTCGTTCCGGCCCTTGGGCCGTTCCGACGAGTGAGACTTTAGCGGATTCCTTGCTCCCGAGCTAATCGGGGGCTGCGTCCTCGCAAATGCTTCGAACGCGGATTCCTCATTCCGAAAATACGCACGCCGAAACACACGGCGCTGTGACGCCGATGTTCGGTGAGTACCTGCGGAGTGGCTGCCCGGGGACCGACCAGAGTCGGCGCTCACGTCGGACAACTCGGAGAACTGTACGGATCGGCCTGGGGTGTGTCAACTCGGTGCCCTACCGCCCCCTGCAGGCGTACTCTCTTGTCCATGACTTCGCGTACGTGTACCCAGCAGTGGTGGGCCGCCTGACGGCGGCCGGACTCACGTATGCACTCAACGGCCGCCGCTTCGGCGGCCGTTCTCGTATCTCCTCCACAAAGGGGCGGCCGGCCGGCAGCGGCGGTCCCGACCAGAAGGTGGAGAGATGACACGGGTCTTCAGCGGGATCAAGCCGACCGGGCACCTGACGCTGGGCAACTACCTCGGTGCCATGCGGCGGTGGGCCGACGTGGACCAGCACCAGTCCGACGCCCTCTTCTGCATCGTCGATCTGCACGCACTGACCGTGGACCACGATCCGGCGCGGGTGCGCAGGCTCAGTCGCCAAGGGGCGACGCTGCTGCTGGCGTCGGGGCTCGACCCCGATCTGTGCACCGTGTTCGTACAGAGCCATGTGGACGAGCACGCTCGGCTGTCGTACGTGCTGGAGTGCGTGGCCACCGACGGCGAGATGCGGCGCATGATCCAGTACCGGGAGAAGTCAGCGCGCGAGCGGGGGCGGGGCGGGAGTGTGCGGCTGTCGCTGCTGACGTATCCCGCGCTGATGGCGGCGGACATCCTGGCGTACGCGGCCGACGAGGTTCCCGTGGGCGACGACCAGCGGCAGCATGTGGAGCTGACCCGGGATCTGTCCGTGCGGTTCAACCAGCGTTACGGGCACACCTTCGTGGTGCCCCGGGCGACCCGCCCGCAGGTCGCGGCCAGGGTCATGAACCTGCAGGACCCGACCTCGAAGATGGGGAAGTCCGACGACTCGGGGCCGGGGATCGTCTATCTGCTCGACGAGCCGGACGTGGTGCGGAAGAAGATCATGCGGGCCGTGACGGACAGCGGGTCGGACGTCGTGTACGACCGGGAGACCCGGCCCGGGGTGACGAACCTGCTGGAGATCCTGGCCGCCTGTGAGGGGAGCGACCCCCAGAAGCTGAGCGGCGCCTACGGGTCGTACGGGGCTCTGAAGAAGGACACCGCGGAGGCCGTCGTGGAGCTGCTGCGGCCGGTGCAGGAACGGCACAAGGCGCTGTGCGCGGACCCCGGATATGTGGACGGGGTGCTGTGGGCCGGGGCGGAGCGGGCCAGAGGGATGGCCCGGCCGCAGGTGGACGCGGCGTACCGGGCGATCGGGTTGCTGCCGGCGGGGTGAGGGATCGTTGCCCACCGCCGGTCCCCCCGGCGGTGGGCAGCCCCGTCAGCTGTTGCCGGACGCCAGCTCGCGGCTGCGGTCGCGGGCCGCTTCCAGCGCGGCGATCAGGGCCGCTCGTACGCCGTGGTTCTCCAGCTCGCGGATGGCGTTGATCGTCGTACCGGCCGGGGAGGTGACGTTCTCGCGGAGCTTCACCGGGTGCTCGCCGCTGTCGCGGAGCATGACGGCCGCGCCGATCGCCGACTGGACGATCAGCTCGTGGGCCTTGTCGCGGGGCAGGCCGAGCAGGATGCCCGCGTCGGTCATGGCCTCGACCAGATAGAAGAAGTACGCGGGGCCCGACCCGGACAGGGCGGTGCAGGCGTCCTGCTGGGACTCGGGGACGCGGAGCGTCTTGCCGACGGCTCCGAAGATCTCCTCGGTGTGGGCGAGGTGGGCCTCGGTGGCGTGGCTGCCGGCCGAGATGACGGACATGGCCTCGTCGACGAGGGCGGGGGTGTTCGTCATGACGCGGACCACCGGGGTGCCGGCGGTGAGGCGTGACTCGAAGAACGAGGTGGGGATGCCGGCGGCGCCGCTGATGACCAGGCGGTCGGCGGGGATGTGCGGCGCGAGTTCGTCGAGGAGCGTGCCCATGTCCTGGGGCTTGACGGTGAGGATGAGGGTCTCGGCGGTCTTCGCGGCCTCGGCGTTGGAGACCGGGGTGACGCCGTGGCGGCTGCGGAGCTCCTCGGCCCGTTCCCGGCGGCGGGCGGTGACCAGGAGGTCGGCGGGGGCCCAGCCGGCTCGGATCATTCCGCTGAGCAGGGCCTCGCCGATCTTTCCGGTGCCGAGGACTGCGACTTTCTGGGTCATGTGCGGGTGCCCTCCGGGGTTGCGTCGTCCGGGTTCATCCTCGCACCGGGGCGGGCGTGCGGGGCGGGCTGTCCGGTGGGCGGGACACGGGCCCGGTCCCGCACCGCCCCTATGCCGTGCGTCGCCTGAGGGTCGCCGCTCCCAGCCCGAGCACCAGGAGTGCGCAGCCCGCGACGATCAGTACGTCCCTGACGAACGACGCCGTCATGTCCGTATGGCGGAGGACCTCGTTCATGCCGTCCACCGCGTAGGACATCGGGAGGACGTCGGAGAGCGCCGTCAGCGCCGGGTGCATGTCCGAGCGGGGGGTGAAGAGGCCGCAGAGCAGGAGCTGGGGGAAGATCACCGCCGGCATGAACTGGACTGCCTGGAACTCCGAGGCCGCGAACGCGGAGACGAACAGGCCGAGGGCCGTGCCCAGCAGGGCGTCGAGCAGGGCCACCAGCAGGAGCAGCCAGGGCGAGCCGGTGACGTCCAGGCCGAGGAACCAGACGGCCAGTCCGGTGGCCAGGGCGGACTGGATGATCGCGAGTGTGCCGAAGGCGAGGCCGTAGCCCGCGATCAGATCCGCCTTGCCGAGGGGCATCGCGAGGAGGCGCTCCAGGGTGCCGGAGGTGCGTTCGCGCAGGGTCGCGATCGACGTCACCAGGAACATCGTGATCAGCGGGAAGATCCCGAGGAGCGAGGCTCCGATCGAGTCGAAGGTGCGCGGGCTGCCGTCGAAGACATAGCGGAGCAGAACCAGCATCAGACACGGGACGACCAGCATCAGCGCGATGGTGCGCGGGTCGTGGCGAAGCTGGCGCAGCACTCGGGCGGCCGTGGCCGTCGCGCGGGAGACGGTCAGGGCCCGGGCCGTCCCGGCCTGGTGGGTGGTGGGCGTGGTCATCGAACCGTCTCCTTTCCTGCCGTCCGCTGCTCCGTCGCCTCGTCGACGAGGTGCAGGAACGCTTCTTCGACCGTCTCCGCGCCGGTACGGGTGCGCAGGGCTTCCGGGGTGTCGTCGGCGAGCAGCTCCCCCTCCCGCATGAGCAGAAGGCGATGGCAGCGCTCGGCCTCGTCCATGACGTGCGAGGAGACGAGGAGGGTGGCGCCGCGGTCGGCCGCGAGGCGGTGGAAGAGGGCCCAGAGGTCGCGGCGCAGGACCGGGTCGAGACCGACCGTGGGCTCGTCGAGGACCAGGAGTTCCGGGGTGCCCAGCAGCGCGACCGCGAGGGAGACGCGGCTGCGCTGGCCGCCGGAGAGGTTGCCGGCGAGGGAGTCGGCGTGGGAGGTGAGGTCCACGTCGGCGATGGCCCGGGTGACGTTGTGGTGGCGGCGGTCGGCGGCGGCGCGGCCCGGGTCGAGGATCGCGGCGAAGTAGTCGAGGTTCTGGCGGATCGTCAGGTCGGCGTAGACGGAGGGCGCCTGGGTGACGTAGCCGATCCGGGAGCGCAGGGGCGCGGAGCCGGCGGGCAGGCCGAGGACCTCCAGGGTGCCGGTGACCTTGGCCTGGGTGCCGACGATCGCCCGCATGAGGGTCGACTTGCCGCAGCCGGACGGGCCGAGCAGCCCGGTGATCCGCCCGCGCGGAACGGTGAAGCCGAGGTGGCGGAGGACCGTGCGGGTGCCGCGGCGGACGGTGAGGCCGTCGGCGTGGACGGCGGGTGTGGTGGGTGCGGTGGGAGCGGATGCCGGCGCCTCGGGCCCGGGTGGGTGCGCGCGACGATTATTCATCATGCGATGAATATGGCGCGCACGGGTCCGGTCGTCAAGGGGCGAAGGTCCCCGGCAGGGGGTCCTGGAGTCGATACGGCGAAGCCGCCGGGCCGGTGCGGACGCAGGGGCTCGGCGGCTTCGGTCCTGTTCGGGGGGACGCCTCGGGGCTACGGACGTCGCGCCACGATCAGCAGGACGTCGTAGACCTCCTCCACGAAGCCGTCCGGGAAGGCTTCGAGGAGGTGCTCCCGTTCCTCGGCGAGGAAGGTGCGTGACCCCTTCTCTCCGTGGACGAGGAAGAGCGAGTGGCTGCCGATGTTGGCGAGGTGGAGGTCGACGGGCACCGTACGGCTCCAGCGCACCACGCGGTGGACGTGGGCCGGGATCTCGGGGGCGCCCTTGAAGGCGAGTTCGGGACGCGTGCCGCCGGCGCCGTTCTTGGTGGCGTTCTCGGTGCCGAAGTACCGCTTGATGCGCTCCGCCTGCGCGGTGATCCAGGGCACGTCCGGGGCGTCCATGTTCCACCACAGCGCGAGCGCGCCGCCCGGGCGCAGGACGCGCAGCGCCTCCGGGACCGAGCGGGCGACGTCGGTCCAGTGCCAGGACTGGGCGTAGGTGAGGAAGTCGACGGAGGCCGTGGCGAGCGGGAGGGCGTTGCCGTCGCCGCGCAGCAGCGGGACGTCGGGGAGGGTGCGGCGGAACTCGGCCGCCATGCCGGCGCCGGGCTCTATGCCGAGGACCTGTGCGCCTCTGGCCCGCAGGAGGGCGGTGGCGATGCCGGTGCCGGCCCCGACGTCCGCGACGCGGGCGCCGGTCAGGGGGCGGTCGGCGAGTTCCTCCAGCGCGTCGAGGAGGGCGGGCGGATAGGAGGGGCGGTTCGCGGCGTACTGCGCCGCGGCGGCGTTGAACGAATGGGCTCGCACGGAGCTGGACGGCACGGTCATACGTCCATGGTGGCCCGCCGCGGGTGCCGGTACGGCGGGTTTCCCCGGTGCCGGGTCCCGGGAGGTGAGGGGCGGGCCTCCGGTCAGGAGCGGCGCTTGCGGGCCGGGTTGCCCGTGCGGCGCGACGCGCGCTTCTGGTGGGCGGCGCGGGCCTTGTCGTACTCCTCGCGGTGCAGCTTCTCGCCGGGGGCCTCGATCAGCGAACGGATGAAGTAGGCGACCAGCGAGCCGAGGAAACCGATCGCGAGCAGGCCGCGCAGCGAGGACCGGCGCTCCGGGTCGGGGCGCTTGCCGAAGGCCTCCCAGGTGTGGCCGAACGCCAGCGCGCTGCAGACCGCGAACATCACCACGACCAGCACGGTCACGAGTGTGCCGACGTCGGCGATCTGCAGGCCCTGGTAGGCGAAGCGCAGTACGAGGGCGGAGACGACGGCGGCCAGGAGGGAGCCGACGGCCACCGCGGCGCGCCGGGCGCCGTAGCCGCCGTCGTGATCCACCCAGGTCGTGCCGAAGAAGCGGATCGGTTCGGGGCGGGGTCCGCCAGGGGTGTCCGGAGTGCCGTTCTCGTCGCTCACGCGTCGATTATCACCCCGGCGGCGGGCAGGGCCCCGCCCCGGTCCTGCTCAGCCGCAGCGGGAGGCGACGTAGCCGTCGCTGCCCGTGTGCACATAGGAGTCCGCGACATACTCACCGTCGTCGATGCTGTCCCAGATGTTGCTCGTGCCGTAGGGGCCGGTGACCGTCGTCCCCGGCGTCTGGCAGTAGATCGGCACCTTGGCGCCCTCGGGCAGAACCCGGACGACGCCGTAGCCGGTGCCGGGGCCGCTGCGGACGTTGAGCCGGACACCCGGGGCCACCGAGTAGTAGCGCACGGCCGCGACGGACTCCGTCGCGCCGTCGCCCTGGGCTTCTCCGACCTGGTCGACAGACATGGAATACCTCCCCCCGTTGAGCCCCATGACTGTCATGGGGTCCCGTTCATCCCCTGCGCACCACGCCGCGAAACACGATGAGACACGCCCGCGGAGGCTAGCAAGCCGCCTCTGACTCGCACGAGTCATCGACTAGGCTCCGTGCGTCGCGCGCGCGGACGAACTGTCACGGGGGTGGTCGAATGGCGCCACAGCGCAACACCGGAGCGGGCGCGGAAGCGGAACTTCCAGAGTACGCCGGTCACTACCGTCTGGAGTCCTGCCTCGGCTCCGGCGGCATGGGTGTGGTGCATCTGGCCAGGAGCACCTCGGGGCTGAAGCTCGCGGTGAAGGTCGTACATGCCGAATTCGCCAAGGACCCGGAGTTCAGGGGGCGTTTCCGGCAGGAGGTGGCCGCCGCCCGGA
Source organism: Streptomyces sp. NPDC002573 (assembly GCF_042889625.1). Classification (NCBI taxonomy): domain Bacteria; kingdom Bacillati; phylum Actinomycetota; class Actinomycetes; order Kitasatosporales; family Streptomycetaceae; genus Streptomyces; species Streptomyces sp. NPDC002573. Next base: position 6,481 of record NZ_JBIARC010000012.1, read on the forward strand.
GGGTGAGCGGAGCCTTCACCGCACCGGTCGTCGATGCCGATCCAGAGGCCGCGCGACCCTGGATGGCCACCTTGTTCATCCCCGGTCCGACCCTGTCCGACCATGTGAAGCGGAACGGGCCCATGGCGCCGGCCCAGTTGCGCCGGCTGATGGCGGGGCTCGCGGAGGCGCTGCGCGACATCCATCGGGTCGGGGTCGTGCACCGGGATCTGAAGCCGAGCAACGTGCTGCTCGCCGAGGACGGCCCGAAGGTCATCGACTTCGGCATCTCCCGGCCGAAGGACAGCGAACTGCGCACGGAGACGGGCAAGTTGATCGGCACGCCGCCGTTCATGGCGCCCGAGCAGTTCCGGCGGCCCAGGGAGGTCGGACCGGCCGCCGACATCTTCGCGCTCGGGTCCGTCCTGGTGCACGCGGCGACGGGCCGCGGGCCGTTCGACTCCGACAGCCCGTATGTCGTCGCCTACCAGGTCGTGCACGACGAGCCGGATCTGACCGGTGTGCCGGAAGGCCTCGCGCCGCTGGTCCTGGGCTGTCTGGCCAAGGAGCCCGAGGACCGGCCCACTCCCGACGAGCTGATGCGGGAACTGCGGTCGGTGGCGGCGTCGTACGACACCCAGGCCTTCATACCGTCCCAGCGCGGCGACGACACGCAGAGCGGCACCTCGGGGGACCGGTCGAACGGCACTCGCGGTGACACGCCGGATGACGTCCCGAGTGACACGACGAGTGACACCCCGAGCGGTGCGCCGCCGCCCGAGTCCCGTGCCGGGAAGCCGGGCCGGCGGCCCCGGAGCCTGCTCGGACGGATGGCTCTGGTGGCGGGAGCGTTCAGTCTCGTGGTGGGCGGCGCATGGACCGTCGTCCGGCTGCTCGACGACGACGGCCCCACGCCGGACGGTCCCCGGACCACGCTGGCCGCGTTCCGCACCTGGGAGGCGAAGCCCGCGTCCGGAGACAGTGTCGTGCCGCAGTGCTCCTACGGTGCGGACAAGCTGCTGTGCGGACAGTCCGGTCTGGTCTTCGCCCTCGACCCGTTCGACGGCTCCGTGGTGTGGCGGCACAGGGACGCCCCGGCCGTCCGCAGCGGGCCCCCGGTACTCTCGGGCGGTCTGGTCCAGCCGTTGCCGGCCCGGATCCAGCGTCTGGAGGCACTGGATCCCGGTTCGGGCCGGACCCGCTGGCACCGGCACACGCCCGCCTACACCGCGATGCGGCAGGCGGGGGGCATGCTCCTGCTCACCGGTGCCGACGGGACGGTCACCGGCGTGAACAGCGCCTCGGGGAAGACCGAGTGGAGCCACCGGATCCCCGGTCAGAGCATGCCGTACTTCACCTCGTTCACCGGGGACCCGCTGGCGTACGCCGTGAGCACGTCCGGCGACGGGTCGGGCACGCGGGTCACCGCGGTGAACGCGGAGACGGGCGACGTGCGCTGGGACGCCCGTATGAAGGGAAACCTCACGCCCTTCGGCAGCGAGAACGGGTCCGTCTTCCTTCTCTCCGAGGATCCGGTCTACGGGCGCTCGCAAGCCGTGGTCCGCTACACCCCCGCGTCGCGGTCGACACGCACCGTCGCGCTGCCCCTCCCGCTGGACGGCGCCCATGCCACCGTCCACGGCAGCGCGGTCTATCTGCTGGCCGCCGGCGGCACGCTGGAGGCCGTCGACATGGACCGGCACCGACAGCTCTGGCACGTCGAGACGTCCGTGAGCCGCGGATCGGCGCCGGTCGCGGACGGCGGGCACGTCTACTTCACCTCGGCCGACGGACGGCTGCTCGCGTTCGACGCGGGTGACGGCCGGCTCCTCGGCCAGACCCGGCCGCGCCTGGGCACCCATGCCGACCGGGTGCCGGCCGCGCTGCCGGAGCCCGTGATCGTCGACGGCCATGTCTACGCGGGCGCCCCCGACGGCACCGTCTTCGGTGTGGACGGACGTGATCCGTCGCTCTGGTGACGTGCGAGGGGGCCGCTCCCGAAGGAACGGCCCCCTCGCACGTCGCCGGTCAGCCCGGCTCCGTCACGTGGTTCAGCCCAGCTTGGTCACGTCACGCACCGCGCCCTTGTCCGCGCTCGTCGCCATCGCGGCGTAGGCGCGCAGGGCGGCCGAGACCTTGCGGTCGCGGTTCGCGGGGGCGTAGACGCCGTTCAGGGCGGCGCGGCGGGTGTCCAGCTCGTCGTCGGACACCAGAAGGTCGATCGTGCGGTTCGGGATGTCGATACGGATGCGGTCGCCGTCCCGGACCAGGGCGATCGTGCCGCCCGAGGCCGCCTCCGGAGAGGCGTGGCCGATCGACAGGCCCGAGGTGCCGCCGGAGAAGCGGCCGTCCGTGACCAGGGCGCACGACTTGCCCAGGCCGCGGCCCTTCAGATACGAGGTTGGGTACAGCATCTCCTGCATGCCGGGACCGCCCTTGGGACCCTCGTACCGGATGACGACGACGTCGCCCTCCTTGATCTGCTGGGTGAGGATCTTCTCGACGGCCTGCTCCTGCGACTCGCAGACGACCGCGGGGCCCTCGAAGGTCCAGATCGACTCGTCGACGCCCGCCGTCTTCACCACGCAGCCGTCGACCGCGAGATTGCCCTTGAGGACCGCGAGGCCGCCGTCCTTGGAGTACGCGTGCTCGGCCGACCGGATGCAGCCGCTCTCGGCGTCCACGTCCAGCCCCTCCCAGCGCTCGGACTGGGAGAACGCCTCGGCGGAGCGGACGCAGCCGGGGGCCGCGTGCCACAGCTCGACCGCCTCGGGGGACGGGGAGCCGCCGCGGACGTCCCACGTCTTGAGCCAGTCCGCGAGGGACGGGCTGTGGACGGCGTGCACGTCCTCGTTGAGCAGGCCCGCGCGGTGCAGCTCGCCGAGGAGGGCCGGGATGCCGCCGGCGCGGTGCACGTCCTCCATGTAGTACGTGCGGTCCTTGGCCACGTTCGGGGCGACCTTCGCCAGACACGGCACCCGGCGGGAGACCTCGTTGATCTCCGCGAGACCGAACGGGACGTCCGCCTCCTGGGCGGCGGCCAGCAGGTGCAGGATCGTGTTGGTCGAGCCGCCCATCGCGATGTCGAGGGCCATCGCGTTCTCGAAGGCCGAGAAGGTGGCGATGCTGCGGGGCAGGACGGTCTCGTCGTCCTGCTCGTAGTAGCGGCGGGTGAGGTCCATGACCGTGCGGGCCGCGTCCTCGTACAGCGCCCGGCGGGCCGTGTGGGTGGCCAGGACCGAGCCGTTGCCGGGGAGGGAGAGGCCGATCGCCTCGGTCAGGCAGTTCATCGAGTTAGCCGTGAACATGCCGGAACAGGAACCGCAGGTCGGACAGGCGTTCTCCTCGATGCGGAGGATGTCCTCGTCGGAGACCTTGTCGTTCACGGCGTCGGAGATCGCGTCGACCAGGTCGAGCGTACGGACCGTGCCGTCGACCAGGGTGGCGCGGCCGGACTCCATCGGGCCGCCAGAGACGAAGACCGTCGGGATGTTCAGGCGCAAGGCCGCCATCAGCATGCCCGGGGTGATCTTGTCGCAGTTGGAGATGCAGACCAGGGCGTCGGCGCAGTGGGCCTCGACCATGTACTCCACGCTGTCCGCGATCAGGTCGCGGGAGGGGAGGCTGTAGAGCATGCCGCCGTGGCCCATCGCGATGCCGTCGTCGACGGCGATCGTGTTGAACTCGCGCGGGATGCCGCCCGCCTCCCGGATCGCCTCGCTGACGATCCGGCCGACCGGCTGGAGGTGGGTGTGGCCGGGCACGAACTCCGTGAAGGAGTTGGCGACCGCGATGATCGGCTTCCGTCCGATGTCCGCACCGGGTACACCGGAGGCGCGCATCAGGGCGCGGGCGCCCGCCATGTTGCGGCCGTGGGTGACAGTGCGGGACCTCAGCTCGGGCATCGTCGCCAGCTCCTTCGGAGAGTTCTCAGCTCATGTCGAGCGTACGCCGGTGCTCCAAGGGACGGACGCGACCGTCCGTAATGCGGGACGGGTGTTTCGGGAGCACGGCGGGGGCGGGGTGGGGATCCGGCAGTCGGCGGAGGGCCGCTACCAGGCGTGTTCAGGGCCGGGTCGCGGTGGCCGGGGTGTCTCAGGGGTTGGTCATATGCCCCTGCACCACCGGTGCCAGGCGCGCCACCAGCTGCTCCACGTCGGCCGACGCCACCGGCTCCACCTTGATCACGTACCGCAGCATCGCGACGCCGACCAGCTGCGCGGCCGCCAGCTCGGCGCGCAGTTCCGCGTCGGGGAGGCCGAGCTGCCCGGAGATGCGGCGCAGCAGCTGCGCGACGAGCAGCTTGCGGAAGACGGCGGCCGCGGTGTCGTTGTTCACGGCGGAGCGGACGATCGCGAGCAGCGGCGCACGGGTCACGGGGTTCTCCCAGACGCCGAAGAAGAAACGGGTCAGGCGCTCGCCGACGGCGTCCCGGGGGCCCTCGGCGAGCGCGTCGGGCGCACTCAGGGCGGGCGCGACGGCGAGCGCGATGGCGGCCTCGAAGACCTGTTCCTTGGTGCCGAAGTAGTGGTGCACGAGCGCGGAGTCCACGCCGGCGGCCTTGGCGATGCCGCGGACGGACGTCTTCTCGTAGCCGCGCTCGGAGAACTCCTCGCGGGCCGCCTCCAGGATGCGGTCCCGGGTGGCGGGGGCCGCCTCCGCCTCCCTGCGGCTGGGCCGTCCCCTGCCGCGGCGGACGGGGCCCGCTCCCGTCGTCCCGGCCGGTCCGGTGCTCCCGGTCACGGACGGACCTCCTCGCTCACCCGCGGGACACCTTCGCGGCGGACGCGAGGTGCAGACGTGTGAAGGCGAGCGCCTCGGCGAGGTCGGCCTCACGCTCGGCGGCGGACATCGCGCGCCGGGTGTTGACCTCGATGACGACGTACCCGTCGAAGCCGGTGAGCGCGAGCCGCTCCAGGACCTCGGCGCAGGGCTGGACGCCGCGGCCGGGGACGAGGTGCTCGTCCTTGCTGGAGCCGTTGCCGTCGGCGAGGTGGACATGGCCGAGGCGGTCGCCCATGCGCTCCAGCATCTGCAGGGCGTCGGAGCGGGCCGTGGCGGTGTGGCTCAGGTCGATCGTGAAATGACGGTAGTCGTCCCTCGTGACGTCCCAGTCGGGGGCGTAGGCGAGCATCTCGCGGTCGCGGTAGCGCCAGGGGTACATGTTCTCCACGGCGAACCGCACATCCGTCTCGTTCGCCATGCGCCAGATGCCGTTGACGAAGTCGCGGGCGTACTGCCGCTGCCACCGGAAGGGCGGGTGGACGACGACGGTGCCCGCGCCGAGCTTCTCGGCGGCCTTGCGGGCGCGCTGGAGCTTGACCCAGGGGTCGCTGGACCACACCCGCTGCGTGATCAGCAGACAGGGGGCGTGAACAGCGAGAATGGGGATGTGGTGGTAGTCGCTGAGCCGGCGCAGCGCCTCGATGTCCTGGCTGACGGGATCGGTCCACACCATGACCTCGACGCCGTCGTACCCGAGGCGCGCGGCGATCTCGAAGGCCGTCGCCGTCGACTCCGGATAGACGGAGGCCGTCGACAGGGCGACCTTCGCATCCGGGATGCGCACCACTGGTTCTGCCACGAGGGACAGGGTACGGGGCGGCGCCTTGACATGGAGGGGCGGTCGCTCAGGGCGGGGTGTGGGAAGGCGCACAGCACCGCGCGGCACCCGTGCCGGGCGTCGCGCGCCGGTGAACCTCTCCGGACAGCGCCTAGCCCGCCGCCATGTGGTCGAGACGGCGCAGGATCACGCCCTCGCGCAGGGCCCACGGACAGATCTCCAGGGCCTCCACACCGAACAGGTCCATCGCGCCCTCCGCGACCAGCGCGCCCGCGAGGAGCTGGGCCGCCCGGCCCTCGGACACGCCCGGGAGGTCCGCGCGCTGCTCGGCCGTCATCCCGGCGAGCTGCGGCACCCAGGCCTCCAGGGACTCCCGCTTCAGCTCGCGCTGCACGTACACGCCCTCGGCGGAGCGCGCCGCGCCGGCGAGGCGGGCGAGCTGCTTGAAGGTCTTGGAAGTGGCGACGACGTGGTCGGGCACCCCGCGGCGGCTGAACTCGCCGACCGTACGGGCGATCTCGGTCCGCACATGGCGGCGCAGCGCTTTGATGTCCGCGGGATCCGGGGGATCGCCGGGGAGCCAGGACGCGGTGAGCCGGCCCGCGCCCAGCGGCAGCGACACCGCCGCGTCGGGTTCCTCGTCCATGCCGTAGGCGATCTCCAGCGAGCCGCCGCCGATGTCGAGGACGAGCAGCTTGCCCGCGGACCAGCCGAACCAGCGGCGGGCCGCGAGGAAGGTCAGCCGTGCCTCCTCAGCGCCGGTCAGCACCTTGAGCTCGACGCCGGTGGCCTCATTGACGCGGGCCAGCACGTCGTCGGCGTTGCTCGCCTCGCGCACCGCGGACGTGGCGAACGGCAGCAGGTCCTCGACGCCCTTGTCCTCGGCGGCCTGGAGGGCGTCACGGACGACGGCGATCAGCTTCTCGACCCCTTCGGGGCCGATGGCGCCGTCACCGTCGAGCAACTGGGCGAGCCGTAGTTCCGCCTTGTGCGAGTGCGCGGGCAGCGGACGCGCGCCGGGGTGCGCGTCCACCACCAGCAGATGCACCGTGTTCGAACCCACATCAAGGACACCGAGTCTCATGTACGGAACGCTACTGCCAGTACGACGATCCTCAGGCCCTCAGGCGGCCCGGAGCCACTTACCCTGGATGCGTGCCAAAGACGAAAAAGGCGAAGTCCGACAAATCCTCCAAGGGATCGAAGGATTCTCCGCAGGCGAAGACGTCCCCCGCCAAGAAGGCCCCGAAGGTGAGCGACGAGAAGGGGCTCGATTTCGCGCGCGCATGGGTGGAGTTTCCGGATCCGGCCGACGACGATCAGGTCTTCCGCTGTGATCTGACCTGGCTGACCTCGCGCTGGAACTGCATCTTCGGAAGCGGCTGCCAGGGCATCCAGGCGGGCCGTGCGGACGACGGCTGCTGCACGCTGGGCGCGCACTTCTCGGACGAGGACGACGAGAAGCGGGTGGCCGAACACGTGGCACGGCTGACGCCGGAGATCTGGCAGAACCATGACGTGGGCAAGGAGACCGGCTGGGTCTCGGTGGACGACGAGGGGTCCCGCCAGACCCGCCCCTACCAGGGCTCGTGCATCTTCCAGAACCGGCCCGGGTTCGCGGGCGGTGCGGGCTGCTCGCTGCACATCCTGGCGCTGCGCGAGGGCCGCGAGCCGCTGGAGACCAAGCCGGACGTGTGCTGGCAGCTGCCGATCCGGCGGACCTACGACTGGATCGACCGGCCGGACGACACGCGGGTGCTGCAGGTCTCCATCGGTGAGTACGACCGCCGCGGCTGGGGCCCGGGCGGCCATGATCTGCACTGGTGGTGCACGTCGGCGACGTCGGCGCACGGCGCGGGCGACCCGGTGTACGTCTCGTACCGGGCCGAGCTGACCGAGCTGATGGGCAAGGCGGGGTATGACCGCCTGGTCGAGCTGTGCGAGCAGCGTCTGGCGTCGCAGCTGCCGCTGGTGGCGCCGCATCCCGCTGATCCGGTGGAGTGAACGGAGCGGGGGCCTCGCCCCGCGCGTGCGGGGGTCGCCCCGTGCGCTGCGGGGTGGGCTCGTCCCCCTCCGTGATGGGCCGAGGCCTACTAGGACGGGCTCGGGGTGACGCTCCCGGCGGGCGGCGGGGTCGAGGCCGGGGGGTCCTGGGAGGGTGGCGGATTCGTGGTCGGCGGGGCCGTGGGCGTCGGGTCGCCGGGCGTGGGTCCGGGGGCCGTCGTGGGCGGAGCGCTCGGCGTGGGAGCGGAGGGGCCGGTGTGCACCGGGGTGGGACGCGGGTCGGGCGAGGCCGCCGTCCCGTAGCCGTCGATCGTGACCACGGCGCCCGCGGGTGCCACCGTCACGCGCGCGTGCCAGGGGCCGGCCGGTTCGCGCAGGGGGTCCACGTACACCCGGACCGTGGTCGACGCGCCCGGGGCGAGCCTTCCGGACGCCTGGCTGAGGGAGAGCCAGGCGGCGCCGGTGGACGCCGACCAGGAGACCGGCGCGCTGCCCGACGCGGTCAGCGTGATGAGGGTCGTGGTGCCGTCGCCCGTGGCCGTCACCGTGAGGTGGCCCGCTTCCCGGGCGCCGGTCCGCACCCCGATGACCTCGACGGACACATCGGGCGAGCGGCCGTCCTTGCCGAAGCCGGCGCCGGGTCTCGTACGCGCGTTGCCCGCGTTCTCGTAGCCGTCCGAGCCCTCGCCGCCGATCACGGCGGAGTCGTGCAGCTCGCGCGCGGTGACCGTGCGGCCGTCGGTGCCCTCGCCGGTGAGGGGCGCGCCGCGGTTGGCCGCCCACAGCGCGATGACGGGGGCCGCGACCACGGCAGCGACGACGGTCGTCGTGACGGCACGCGCGCGGAGGCGGTCGCGGCGCGCCGCGTGGTCCTTGGGGTCCGTGGGGAAACCGCGCCGGTCGAAGCGGGGCGCGCCGCCACGCGCGCGGGGGACGTGCGTCATAGCGGCGTGCAGGTCCGCGCGCGGAGCCTCCAGTACGGGGAGCGCGGCGGGGGTGACGCTGGTGCCCGGCCAGGCGCCGGCGACCGCCCGCTCGGCGGTACGGCGGCAGCGCGGACAGTCGTCGACGTGCCGGACGAGCTCGCGGCGCAGGGTGGCGCTCAGCACGAACTGGTGGTCGTCGGTCAGCCGGGCGACGCTCGGGCAGGAGCCGGTCTCGACGACCGCGAGCGCGGCGCGGGTGCGCTCGACCTCGCAGGCGGCGGAGGCGAGGAGTTCCCGTGCGGCCGCCAGGTCCATGCCGAGGACGGCGGCGACCTCCCGGGCGGTGAGCTGGTGGCGCACGGCGAGTTCCAGCGCCTCCCGCTGCTCGGGCGTCGTACCGGCGGCCTCGGGCCAGGCGAGCTGGGCGAGTTCCTGTCTGCGCTGCTGCCGGATCTCCTCGGGGACGGCTCCCTCGGGGGCGGAGGCCCCGGCGATCGCCTCGGCGGCGCGCCGGTCGTCGGCCTCCCGGTACGCGCGCGTGCCGCGGTCGCGCCCCGCGGCGTGACCGGCCTGGCGGCTCCGCCGGGCCTCGGCGAGCCGGCGCAGACAGGACCAGCGGGCCAGCGCGTACAGCCAGGCGCGGCAGTCGTCGGGGGTGTCCGGGGCCCGGGCGCCGCGCCGCTCGGCGAGCGCGAGGGCGTCTCCCAGGGCGGCCGTCGCCGTGTCGTGGTCGCACAACACGGACAGGCAGTAGGTGAACAGGCCGTCGAGGTAGGGCTCGTACCGCGCGGGAGGGCGCTCTGCCGTGGTGCGGGCGCCCGCGCCTCGAGGCACGCTCCCCCGCCTGCGAGCGTCTTTGCGCGCCGGGCGTGCGCCTGCGGCGTGCGTGGAAGTCTCCGGCCTGCTGCTCATCACCTTGGCGACCGTAGGCGCCGACAGGCTGCACCTTCTTCCACCTTGAGCACTTTTACTCCGTACGGGTGAAACGATCCCTCAAAACGGGCCACCAGGAGCGGGTGCGGCGGGCCCGGCGTGCGCCGGCGCTCCGACCGCGCGCAGGCCCGGGGCGCCCCACCCCCCGCATGCGCGCCGCGGGCGCCCGGCGCCAGGGGCCGGTGGCGGCGAGGGGGCTGCACGGTCACGAGCCCGGCGTCATGGGCCGCGGCCCCCGGTGTCAGTGGGTCCCGCTACGGTTTCATCCATGGCTGCCCGTACGAAGACCACCAAGGACCGGCCGTCCTACCGCTGCACCGAGTGCGGCTGGCAGACGGCCAAGTGGCTCGGCCGCTGCGCCGAGTGCCAGGCGTGGGGCACGATCGAGGAGTACGGCGCACCCGCGGTGCGGACGACGACACCGGGCCGCGTGACCACCTCCGCCGTCCCCATCGGCCAGGTCGACGGACGGCAGGCCACCGCCCGGTCCACCGGCGTGCCCGAGCTGGACCGCGTCCTCGGCGGCGGACTCGTGCCGGGCGCGGTCGTGCTGCTGGCCGGCGAACCCGGCGTCGGCAAGTCCACGCTGCTGCTGGACGTCGCGGCGAAGGCGGCGAGCGACGAGCACCGCACGCTGTATGTGACGGGCGAGGAGTCGGCGAGTCAGGTGCGGCTGCGCGCCGACCGCATCGGGGCCATCGACGACCACCTCTACCTGGCGGCGGAGACCGATCTCTCCGCCGTGCTCGGCCACTTGGACGCGGTGAAGCCGTCACTGCTCATCCTGGACTCCGTGCAGACCGTCGCCTCCCCCGAGATCGACGGCGCGCCCGGCGGCATGGCCCAGGTCCGGGAGGTCGCCGGGGCCCTCATCCGCGTCTCCAAGGAGCGCGGCATGTCCTCCCTGCTCGTCGGCCACGTCACCAAGGACGGCGCGATCGCGGGCCCGCGCCTGCTCGAACACCTGGTGGACGTCGTTCTGCACTTCGAGGGCGACCGGCACGCCCGGCTGCGTCTCGTACGGGGCGTCAAGAACCGGTACGGCGCGACCGACGAGGTCGGCTGCTTCGAGCTGCACGACGAGGGGATCACCGGTCTGGCCGACCCGAGCGGTCTGTTCCTGACCCGCCGCGACGAGCCGGTCCCCGGCACCTGTCTGACCGTCACCCTGGAGGGCCGCCGGCCCCTCGTCGCCGAGGTGCAGGCCCTGACGGTCGACTCGCAGATCCCTTCCCCGCGGCGTACGACGTCCGGCCTGGAGACCTCCCGCGTCTCGATGATGCTCGCCGTGCTGGAGCAGCGCGGCCGGATCAGCGCCCTCGGCAAGCGGGACATCTACTCCGCGACGGTCGGCGGGGTGAAGCTCTCCGAGCCGGCCGCGGACCTGGCGGTCGCGCTGGCGCTGGCGAGCGCCGCGAGCGACACCCCGCTGCCCAAGAATCTGGTGGCGATCGGCGAAGTGGGCCTCGCGGGCGAGGTAAGGCGCGTCACAGGGGTCCAGCGCCGGCTGTCCGAGGCCCATCGTCTGGGCTTCACACACGCGCTCGTTCCGGGCGATCCGGGCAAGATCCCGCCCGGGATGAAGGTGCTGGAAGTGGCGGACATAGGGGATGCTCTGCGGGTCCTTCCGCGCTCCCGTCGGCGAGAGGCCCCACGGGACGAGGAGGACCGCCGGTAGACTTTGCCCTGGTCTCGCCCGTCCGTACGAACCGAGAGTGCGACACGGGAGCGCCAGAAGTACCTGCGACCGGAGGAGTGCAGTGGCAGCCAACGACCGGGCGGCAGCTCCCGGAAAGTCCGGCGGGAGTTCCCGTGCCGACGGCCTGATGCGCGCCTCTCTGAGCGCCGTGGCTCCCGGCACGGCCCTGCGCGACGGTCTCGAGCGCGTGCTCCGCGGCAACACCGGCGGCCTCATCGTGCTCGGCTCCGACAAGACCGTCGAGACCATGTGCACGGGTGGCTTCGTGCTGGACGTGGAGTTCACGGCCACCCGGCTGCGGGAGCTGTGCAAGCTGGACGGCGCCCTGGTGCTCTCCTCGGACCTGTCGAAGATCCTCAGGGCGGGCGTGCAGCTGGTGCCCGACCCGACGATCCCGACGGAGGAGACGGGCACGCGCCACCGCACGGCGGACCGGGTGAGCAAGCAGGTCGGCTTCCCCGTGGTCTCGGTCTCCCAGTCGATGCGCCTGATCGCGCTGTACGTCGACGGGCAGCGCCGGGTGCTGGAGGACTCGGCGGCCATCCTGTCCCGCGCCAACCAGGCCCTGGCCACCCTGGAGCGGTACAAGCTCCGCCTGGACGAGGTGGCCGGCACGCTGTCCGCGCTGGAGATCGAGGACCTGGTGACGGTCCGGGACGTCTCGGCGGTGTCGCAGCGGCTGGAGATGGTCCGCCGTATCGCGACCGAGATCGCGGAGTACGTCGTGGAGCTGGGCACGGACGGCCGGCTGCTCGCCCTCCAGCTGGACGAGTTGATCGCCGGGGTGGAGCCCGAGCGGGAGCTGGTGGTGCGCGACTACGTGCCCGAGCCGACCGCGAAGCGCTCCCGCACCGTCGAGGAGGCGCTGTCCGAGCTGGACGCGCTGTCCCACGCCGAGCTTCTCGAACTGCCCACGGTGGCCCGCGCCCTGGGTTACACCGGCTCCCCCGAGGCACTCGACTCGGCGGTGTCCCCGCGCGGTTTCCGGCTGCTGGCGAAGGTCCCGCGGCTGCCCGGCGCGATCATCGACCGCCTGGTGGACCACTTCGGGGGCCTGCAGAAGCTGCTCGCGGCGAGCGTCGACGACCTCCAGACGGTGGACGGCGTCGGCGAGGCCCGGGCGCGCAGCGTCCGCGAGGGCCTGTCGCGACTGGCGGAGTCCTCGATCCTGGAGCGGTACGTCTAGTGCTGCGACCGGAAAGGTTCGCCGACTCGCGACGCCCGGCAAACCTTCCCGGCCACAGCACTGGCCTTCGGCGCCCCTGAGAGCCGGGCGGGGCCCGCCGGAAAACGGGTGGAGCGGCTTCGCTGCCGCCTCTACGTTCGGAGGATGACTACCCGAACGTTCCGCATCACCGTCCGCGGCGTCTTCGACGGGCTCGACGACGGGCAACGGACCGGACTCCTGGCACACGCCGCCGAGCACGACGTGCTGCACGCCGCCTTCACCCCCGAGGGCCATCTCAGCTACGACGTCGCGGCCCGCCCCGCCTTCACCTTCCGCTTCCTCGACTCGGGCGAGGCCGAGGAGGACATCCTGGAGGCGACGGAGCGCGCGGAGACCGCCGCCAGGGCCTGGCTCACCGAGCGCGGCTACGGCTACAAGAACCTCCGCTCCAGCGCCGAGGACCTCTCGCAGGCCCCTCTGGGCAAGCGCCGGCGCCAGGCTCTCAACCGGTCGTCCTCCTGACCGGTCCCCGCATCAGTCCTTGGAGAGCACGAAGGACGTCTGGGCCTTCGGGAAACCGGGGGCCTTCGCCTCGACCAGATAGGTGCCCGCGGGCACCGAACCCGCAGGAGGCGTGGCGCAGTTCGGCGCGCTCTGCTTGCGGTCCCACTTCACCGTGTAGGCGACATGGGCGTTCGCGGGCACACGGAACAGCACGCTTCCCGAGCCGCCCGGACAGTCGGCCGAGGACCACACGTCCTTGTCGCTGCCGGTCTGAGTGACCGTCAGCACGGCGCTCTTGGGGCCCAGATCGATCTTGCAGTCGCTGCCGGAGGAGTTCTTGGCGTCCAGTTCGAACGCCGGGGTGTCCCCGGGCTCGTAGGTGTTGTGGACACTCCGCAGTGTCAACTGGACAGAGGCCGGGGAGCAGTTGGGCAGGGACGACCCGGTACCGGCCGACAACTGGCCCGCGACGGCACCGCCGTTGCCGCTGCCGTCCGATCCCCCGGACCCCGCGTCCGAACCGCCCGAGCCGTCGGATCCCGACGATCCGGACGAACCCGCAGAGCCCGAACCGTCTCCGCCGCCCGACTCGTCCCGCCCGCCCGGGTGTTGGCTGATCGCCGGCCCGGTGCCCGACGGGCCCGGAGTGATGGACGACGTGGGGTGCTTGCCGTTCGAGCCGTCCGCCTTGTTCTTGCCACCGCCGCCACCGGCCGTGACCACCCAGGCGATCAGCAGCGCCAACAGGGCTAGCACAGACAGCATTACGGCCCTCCGACGCCAGTAGATGGAGGAGGGAAGCGGCCCGACCGGATTGCGCAGAGATCCCACGGCGAAAACTGTACGAGAGATCGGAGCCGGGCCTCGCCCCACCCGCCGCCCCGGCATCAACTTTTCCGGATCATCATCCCGCGCGTCCTCCGCCGAACGGGGCCGAGGCACACAGAACGGCACCGGGCGACGCGCCGGTCCCCCGAAGCGACCTCACGGCCCGCGATCCGGTCATCGCGCCCCCCACCGCGGCTCCGCTCACCGCGCCCCTCCTCGCGCCCCACCCACCGCACTCCGCACTCCGCGCCCCTTCTCGCCCCGTCCGCCCGCCGGGGCCCGGGCATACCGACACAACATCCTCACCGGGGCCGATCCCCCACCCCACCGCCCCTCACGTGGCAGGATCGAAAGCGTCATGACTGCACCCACCACCCCCACCCCCGTGCCCCTTCCCGCCCCCGAACCCGCCCAGAGCGACGACCTCACGGGCAGGGCCCCCGGCAGGGCTCTGCACGCCCCGGTCATCGCCTGGTTCAACGAGCACGCTCGCGATCTCCCCTGGCGGCGCCCCGAGGCCGGGCCGTGGGGCGTGATGGTCAGTGAGTTCATGCTGCAGCAGACGCCGGTCAACCGCGTTCTGCCCGTCTACGAGCAGTGGCTCGCCCGCTGGCCCCGCCCCGCCGGCCTCGCCAAGGAACCCCCCGGTGAGGCCGTCCGCGCCTGGGGCCGCCTCGGCTACCCGCGCCGCGCCCTGCGTCTGCACGGCGCCGCCGTCGCCATAACCGAACGGCACGGCGGCGACGTACCCACCGATCACGCCCAGCTGCTCGCCCTGCCCGGCATCGGCGAGTACACGGCCGCGGCCGTCGCGTCCTTCGCCTACGGCCAGCGGCACCCGGTCCTCGACACCAATGTGCGGCGCGTTCTGGCCCGCGCGGTCACCGGGGTGCAGTACCCGCCCAACGCCACCACCGCCGCGGAACGCAAGCTCGCCCGCGCGCTGCTGCCCGAGGACGAGCACACGGCGTCCCGCTGGGCCGCGGCCTCCATGGAGCTGGGCGCGCTGATCTGCACCGCGAAGAACGAGACGTGCCAGCGCTGCCCGATCGCCGCGCAGTGCGCCTGGCAGCTGGCCGGGAAGCCGGAGCACGACGGCCCGCCGCGCCGCGGTCAGACGTACGCCGGGACGGACCGTCAGGTGCGCGGCCGGCTGCTGGCCGTCCTGCGGGAAGCCGTGGGCCCGGTCCCCCAGTCGGTCCTGGACCGGGTGTGGGACGAGCCGGTGCAGCGCGCCCGCGCCCTGGACGGGCTGGTCTCCGACGGCCTGGTGGAGCCCCTCCCCGGCGGCCTCTACCGCCTTCCGCTCACCTAGCTGTGACCCAGCAGGCGCACTAGCACCACGCCCGGGCGCGCGTTCCCCATACCCGCGCCCGGGCGCGGGATTCACATCGCCACGCCGGGGCGCGCGGTCCACCGGCCCTGCCCCGGGCGCACCTCCGCCCGGTCGTTCGCACAGCCGTCGGCCGGCTCACAGCCCGTCCGCTCACAGCTGTTACCTCGTCACGTCACAGACTTCGCGATCCAGTATCCGGACAAATCGCCCCATATTCCCCCCAACTGCCGCTCTCCCTTACCCCGTTCCTCTGCCTGTTACACAACCGACGGACAGCCGAGCGCTCTCCGCAGGCTGGCTCGGACAACGCCGTGACAACCCGTCCGTAACTTCATATGCGTGCCGGGGATCGCCCGGCACCGGAGCCGGGAACGGCTCACACGGACTTTTGCGGTACCGGCACCCGGCTGAGGAACGCAGCCGGCGGACGGGTCGGAAAAACGGGGAACGGAGGCGGTTGGAATGGCGCACGGCGAGGTGCTCGAATTCGAAGAGTACGTACGCACCCGGCAGGACGCGCTGCTGCGCAGCGCCCGTCGACTGGTGCCCGACCCGACCGACGCCCAGGACCTGCTGCAGACCGCTCTGGTGCGCACGTACGGCCGCTGGGACGGGATCGCCGACAAGCGCCTGGCGGACGCCTATCTGCGCCGCGTGATGATCAACACGCGCACCGAGTGGTGGCGGGCCCGCAAGCTGGAGGAGGTCCCCACCGAGCAGTTGCCGGACGCCTGCGTCGAGGACTCCACCGAGCAGCACGCCGACCGGGCCCTGCTGATGGATGTCCTGAAGGTGCTCGCTCCGAAGCAGCGCAGTGTCGTGGTGCTGCGACACTGGGAGCAGATGTCCACGGAGGAGACGGCCGCCGCCCTCGGCATGTCGGCCGGTACGGTCAAGAGCACGCTGCACCGGGCGCTCGCCCGGCTCCGAGAGGAGCTGGAGGCCCGCGACCTGGACGCACGCGCGCTGGAGCGTGAGGAGCGGGAGCGTTGCGCGGCCTAGGCACAGGGGCCATACGGCCCAGGGGAGTCCTCAAGGCGGCGATGGCGGCTGTGGTCGCCGTCGCCGCCCTCGGGCTTTTCGTCTCTGCCTGTGCCACCGGTGGCACAGGTGCACGGGACGAGGGTCCGGCGGGTCATGACCCGGTGGTCGCGGGCGCCGCCACGCCCTCCACCTCACCGACCAAGAAGGAGCCCACGCGGCAGGACGTGGTCAACATGGTCAAGGACGATCCGAAGGTCGCGAAGGCGGTCAAGGACGATCTGAAACCATGTGTGGCCGATGAGTATCCTGTCGACGTCTCGTACGGCGACGTCACCGGCGGCACCGCGAACGACATCGTCGTGAACGTGATGACGTGCAGCGACGCCGTCGGCCTCGGCTCGTACGTGTACCGCATGGAGAATCACAAGTACGAGAATGTGTTCCGGGCCGAGGAGCCTCCGGTCTACGCGGAGATAGACCGCGGTGACCTGGTGGTGACCCAGCAGATGTACGAGAAGGGCGACCCGGTGTCGTATCCCTCCAGCGAGGAAGTGATCACCTACCGCTGGACGGCGAGCCACTTCGCCGTGGTGTCCAGTACGCGCAACGTGTACAGCAACGCGGTGGGCAGCGGCGGCAAGTCCGCCCCGGCAGGGAACTGAGAGAGCGGATGGCAGAGCAGACCCACGTCCTGTTCGTCGAGGACGACGATGTGATCCGCGAGGCCACCCAGCTCGCCCTGGAGCGGGACGGCTTCGCGGTCACCGCCATGCCCGACGGTCTGTCGGGCCTGGAGGCGTTCCGCGCCCGTCGCCCCGACATCGCCCTGCTGGACGTGATGCTCCCCGGACTGGACGGCGTCAGTCTGTGCCGCCGTATCCGTGACGAGTCGACCGTCCCGGTGATCATGGTGTCGGCGCGCGCCGACTCGATCGACGTGGTGCTCGGCCTGGAGGCGGGCGCCGACGACTATGTGACCAAGCCGTTCGACGGCGCCGTGCTGGTCGCGCGGATCCGCGCGGTGCTGCGCCGCTTCGGGCACGCGGGCGGCCCCGACCGCGGCACCGAGGACTCCTCGTCCATGAGCGGCGGCATCCTCACCTTCGGCGAACTGGAGGTCGACACCGAGGGCATGGAGGTACGGCGCTCCGGACAGCCGGTGGCGCTCACACCGACCGAGATGCGGCTGCTGCTGGAGTTCTCGTCGGCACCGGGCACGGTGCTGTCGCGCGACAAGCTGCTGGAGCGGGTGTGGGACTACGGCTGGGGCGGTGACACCCGTGTCGTCGACGTCCATGTGCAGCGACTACGCACGAAGATCGGCCAGGACCGGATCGAGACGGTCCGCGGCTTCGGCTACAAGTTGAAGGCTTGAGCGGGGGCATGCGGGGACTTCTCGGACGCCTGATCCCGGACGACCCGGCCATCCGGACGGGCCTCAGATGGAAACTCAGCGCGGCGATCGCCCTGGTCGGCGCGCTGGTCGCGATCGCACTGAGCCTGGTCGTGCACAACGCGGCGCGGGTGTCGATGCTGGACAACTCACGCGACCTCGCCATCGAGCGGATCCAGGTGGCCCAGCGGATGTACGAGTCCGGGCGCACCCAGACCTTCGGTGTCAAGGTCGACGACCCGGCCATCCCCCGGGATCTGATGCAGAAGGTCCTGGACGGCCGGCGGGCCACCTATGTCTCCGCGGGCGCGCACGGCGTGCCGGACATCTGGGCGGCCGTACCGCTCAAGGACGGTCGGGTGCTGTCCCTGCACACCCGTTTCACCGACCGCAGCGCCAGTGTGATGCAGGACCTCGACCAGGCCCTGATCATCGGTTCGATCGCCGTGGTCTTCGGCGGCTCGGCGCTCGGCGTGCTGATCGGCGGGCAGCTGTCGCGGCGCCTGCGCAAGGCGGCGGCCGCGGCGAACCGGGTCGCCGCGGGCGAGACCGACGTCCGCGTGCGGAAGGCGATCGGCGGTGTCGTGCGCGACGAGACCGACGACCTGGCACGCGCGGTGGACGCGATGGCGGACGCGCTGGGGCAGCGGCTGGAGGCCGAGCGCCGGGTGACCGCGGACATCGCGCACGAGCTGCGCACGCCAGTCACCGGCCTGCTCACGGCGGCGGAGCTGCTCCCGCCCGGGCGGCCCACGGAACTGGTGCGGGACCGTGCGCAGGCCCTGCGCACACTGGTGGAGGACGTCCTGGAGGTCGCCCGGCTGGACGGCGCCTCCGAGCGGGCGGAGCTCCAGGACATCATGCTCGGCGAGTTCATCACCCGCCGGGTGGCCGCGAAGGACCCCGATATCGAGGTCCGGGTGATCCATGAGTCGGAGGTCACCACCGATCCGCGCCGCCTGGAGCGCGTGCTGTTCAATCTGCTGGCGAACGCGGCCCGGCACGGCAAGCCGCCGATCGAGGTGTCGGTCGAGGGCCGGGTGATCCGCGTACGGGACCACGGGCCCGGCTTCCCGGAGGAGCTGCTGGCCGACGGTCCGAGCCGCTTCCGTACGGGCAGCTCGGATCGCTCGGGGCAGGGCCACGGCCTGGGCCTCACGATCGCGGCGGGCCAGGCGCGGGTGCTCGGGGCGCGCCTGACGTTCCGCAACGTGCGGCCGGCCGGCACGCCGGAGCACATGCCGGCCGAGGGGGCGGTGGCGGTGCTGTGGCTGCCGGAGCACGCGCCGACGAAGACGGGGAGCTTCCCGATACTGCCGCTGTCCGGCGGCTGAACCGCCCGCCCGGCCACCGGGTCTAGTGAGCCCACTCCTGGTCGAGGTCGAGGCCGCCCTCCCGGCGCTGGGTGAAGGAGAACCAGTTGCCGGAGTCGTCGCGGAAGAGCGCCTCGGTGCCGTAGGGGCGCTCCTGCGGTTCCTGGAGGAACTCCACGCCGCGCTCCTTGAGCTTCTTGTAGTCCCCGTGGATGTCGTCGGTGGCCAGCACTCCGGCGCCGAGGGCGCCCTTGGCGATGAGCGTCCGCATCATCTCGGCGGACTCGGGGTCCATCGCGGGCGAGCCCGGCACCATGAGCGTCAGCTCCACGTCCGGCTGGTCCGGCGCGCCGACGGTCAGCCAGCGCATGCCGCCGTCGCCCATGGTCATGTCCGTACGGACCTCGAGGCCGAGCTTCTGGGTGTAGAACTCCTTGGCCCGGTCCTGGTCGAGGACCCAGACGGTGGTGATGGCGAGTCCCTTGATCATGTCGTTCTCCCGGGGGATGCGAGGTGCTGTTGCGTTGCCACCGTAGGCAGCGCGCAGGTCAGTCCGCTTCTCCGGAATTGCGCTCCCGGTCCGCGGTCCCCGGGCGGAAGCCGCCGGCCCAGAGCATGGCGTAGCAGCCGGGTATGAGCGCGGCGCCGCGGCCCACGTGCTTGGTGCGGTACTCGCTGGGGGTGAGGCCGGTCCAGGTCTTGAACCGGGCGGAGAACGTGCCGACGCTGCTGAAGCCCACCAGGTGGCAGATCTCGGTCACGGTCAGATTCGCCGTCCGCAGCATCTCCTCGGCCCGCTCGATCCGGCGATGCGTCAGATACTGGCCGGGGGTCTCGCCGTAGGCGGCCTTGAAGGCGCGGATGAAGTGATACCTCGAGTACCCGGCGTGTGCGGCCACGGCGCCGAGATCGAGCCCGGAGTCGGCCCAGTCCCGGTCCATCGCGTCCTTGGCGAGCCTCAGCTGCCGCATCTTGTCCACAGTTCGATGCTGCCACGGGGCACTGACAGCGCACGACGCACAAAAACAGCGAGCGCGACGACGAGGGCTCCCGGGGCCTTGTTCACGGGACGGCGAAGGCCCCCGGAGCGGTCGGGCTCCAGGGACCTTCGAAGGGCCGGGGGAGGTGCGTCAGACGGCCTCTGCCACCGTCGCCTGCATCTCCGCGGCGTCCCCAGCCGCGTCCCCGGCCTGCTTGTCCGGTCCGGCGCCGCGCAGCGGGACCTCCTTCACGAAGACCGCGGCCGCCAGCGCGCCCACGGCCACCACCGAGCCCAGCAGGAAGGCCGAGTGCGTGCCCGCCGAGACCGCGTACTGGTACGCCTCCCGGGCCGCAGCCGGCAGCTTCTCCAGGCTCTTGGCGTCCAGCTGGGCGGACTGCTCGGTGATCTTCGAACCAAGGGCGCCGGCCCGCTTGGTCATCTCGTCCTGCACCCGGTTGTTGAACAGCGCGCCCATGATCGCGACACCGAAGGAGGAGCCGAGCGTACGGAACAGGGTGGTGGACGAGGACGCGACGCCCATGTCCTTCATCTCGACGCTGTTCTGCGCCACCAGCATGGTGATCTGCATCAGGCAGCCCATTCCGGCGCCCAGGACGGCCATGTACACGCCCGAGGTGAAGCGGGTCGTGCTGGTGTCCATCCGGGACAGGAGGTACAGGCCGGTGATCATCAGCACGCTGCCGACCAGCGGGAAGACCTTGTAACGACCGCTGTTGGTGGTGACGCGGCCCGCGATCATCGACACGACGAGCATCGCGCCGAGCATCGGCAGGAGCAGGAGTCCGGAGTTGGTCGCGGAGGCGCCCTGCACCGCCTGCTGGTACAGCGGCAGGAACAGCGTCGCGCCGAACATCACGAAACCGGTGATGAACCCGATCACCGACATCAGGGTGAAGTTGCGGCTGCGGAAGATGTGCGGCGGCACGACCGGCTCGGCGGCCTTGGTCTGCCAGAACACGAACCCGACGAGCGTGGCGACACCGATGCCGATCAGCTCCATGATCCGCGCGGAGGTCCAGGCGTACTGCGACCCGCCCCAGGTGGTCACCAGCACGATCGAGGTGATGCCCACCGTGAGCAGGGCGGCCCCGAGGTAGTCGATCCGGGACTTGGCGCGCTTCTTGGGCAGGTGCAGTACGGCGCTGATGGCGGTCAGGGCGACTATGCCGAGCGGCAGGTTGATGTAGAAGGACCAGCGCCAGCCCCAGTGGTCGGTGATCGTGCCGCCGACCAGGGGGCCGCCGATCATCGCGAGAGCCATGACGCCGGCCATCATGCCCTGGTACTTGCCGCGCTCCCGCGGCGGGATCAGGTCGCCGATGATGGCCATGACTCCGACCATGAGACCGCCGGCGCCGAGGCCCTGCACGGCGCGGAAGCCGATCAGCTGGCCCATGTTCTGCGCCATGCCGCTGAGCGCCGAACCGATCAGGAAGATCACGATCGAGCTCATGAAGGCGCCCTTGCGCCCGTACATGTCGCCGATCTTGCCCCACAGCGGAGTGGAGGCGGCGGTCGCGAGCGTGTACCCGGTCACCACCCAGGACAGATGCTGAAGCCCGCCGAGCTCACCCACGATCGTCGGCATCGCGGTGCCCACGATCATGTTGTCGAGCATCGCGAGCATCATGGTGATCATCAGCGCGAGCAGGACGACGCGTACGCTCCGTGGCTGCTTCTCGGTCTCGGGCGGTGCCGTGTTGTCCGCCATGCTCCCCAACTCCCCTAGGTCTTGCCTGCCGCCCGGCTACTTACTTGCCGCCCGGCTAGTTGACTACACTGAGGGAAGGTAGTCCCGGAACTAGCCGGGCGTCAAGTAAGTTTGGGGCCTGCCTGTCGGGCGGTAAGCAGGTATCCGAGGTCCGAGGAGTACGAGGATGGGCAGCACGACCATGGATGGCACCAAGCGGCAGCGGCGGGGGGACACCCACCAGCGGATCCAGGACGTGGCGCTCGAGCTCTTCGCCGAGCAGGGCTATGAGAAGACCTCGCTGCGGGAGATCGCGGAGCGCCTGGAGGTCACCAAGGCGGCTCTCTACTACCACTTCAAGACCAAAGAAGAGATCCTCGTCAGCATCTTCGAGGATCTGACCCGCCCGATGGACGAGCTGATCGAGTGGGGCAAGGCGCAGCCGCACACCCTGGAGACCAAGCGGGAGGTGCTGCGCCGCTACAGCGAGGCGCTGGTGGGCGCGGCCCCGCTGTTCCGCTTCATGCAGGAGAACCAGGCCACGATCCGCGAGCTGAGCATCGGCAACGAGTTCAAGGACCGGATGCTTCAGATGCGCGACATCATCCGGGACCCGGACACCTCACTGACCGACCAGGTCCGCTGCATCAGCGCGCTGTTCACCATGCACGCCGGGATGTTCGTCCTCCAGGAGGTCGACGGCGACGCGGAGGAGAAGCGCAAGGCGGTCCTGGAGGTCGCCATCGACCTGGTGACCCAGGCGCACGCCGGGCCTCAGGTGCCGTAGCGACGCGCTCCGGGCCGCCGTAGGGACATCCCAGGCGCCCGCCTGCCTCAGAGCACCACGCCCTTGGCGCGCAGGAAGGCGAGGGGGTTCACGGCGGACCCGTAGTGCGGGGTCCGGCGGATCTCGAAGTGCAGGTGGGGCCCGCTGGAGTTGCCGGTGCTGCCGGAGAGCCCGATGCGCTGGCCGGTGGCCACGCTCCGGCCGGGCCGTACATCGATCCGCGAGAGATGGGCGTACTGGGAGTACGTGCCGTCGGCGTGCCTCAGGATCACGGCGTTGCCGTACGCGGACCCGTCACCGGCCCCGTTGCCGCCCGCCTTGACGACCATGCCGGCGTGCACGGCGACGACCGGGGTGCCGCTCGGCACCGCGAAGTCCTGGCCGCTGTGCCCGGCCCGCCACATCCCGCCGGCCCGGCCGAAGCCCGCCGTCAGCCCGTACTGCCCGACCGGCCCGACCCAGGCGCCGGCGCCCGTCGCGGCGCTGTCGGCGGCGCCGGCGACCCCGGACCCCCGCAGGACCGAGACGCCCGCACCGGCGGCCAGCACGGCGACCCGACGGCGGAGCCGGGACCTACGGGACAGAGAGAGGGCGCGCAGCGGCATGGGGACCTCGCGAAGTCGGAGACTTGACCATTCTTTGGTGCAAGCTGTCCCGGGCACCCCCAAACCCCTGCACTACGACGATTCTTCGTACATACCGGGCGAGAATTCCACTCTCTTGACAGAAGGGGTGTCTATTAGGAAGTCGGGATGAAAGGGCCACATGGAGCGCCATTCGCGCGACGCGCCCTTCCCGCCCCCAAGAACCAAATGTCCTTTTTGTCGATAACGCTCTTCCGCTAGGTCCCGTAGTACGGCCCGCGCTCCTGTGTGCCATGTCACCGCCCGGGCCGCCCTGTGCCCCTCGGCGGAAAAGCCATTTCGGGTTCCCGGGGAAGCCGGGCCTTACGGAAAGACCGCAGCGAAAAAGGGGCTGCCCCGGGACCGAAGTCCCGGGGCAGCCCCTGGCGAAACCGCGGAGGTCACGCCTCCTTGCTCAGGTTCGGACCGCCACCGGCCGCCTGCTCGATCGGCGGAACGTCCGGCAGTGCCGACTTCTCCTCACCGCGGAAGGTGAAGGTCTGGTTCTCGCCCTCGCCCTCCGTGTCGACGACCACGATGTGGCCCGGACGCAGCTCACCGAAGAGGATCTTCTCGGAGAGCGTGTCCTCGATCTCGCGCTGGATCGTGCGGCGCAGCGGCCGGGCGCCCAGCACGGGGTCGTAGCCCTTCTTGGCCAGCAGCTCCTTGGCGGACTGGGCGAGCTCGATGCCCATGTCCCGGTCCTTGAGCCGCTCGTCGACCTTGCCGATCATCAGGTCGACGATCGCCAGGATGTCGGTCTGGGTCAGCTGCGGGAAGACGACCACGTCGTCGACGCGGTTGAGGAACTCAGGGCGGAAGTGCTGCTTGAGCTCGTCCGACACCTTGTTCTTCATGCGCTCGTAGTTGGTCTTCGTGTCGCCGGCGGCGGCGAAGCCCAGGTTGAAGCCCTTGGAGATGTCCCGGGTGCCGAGGTTGGTCGTCATGATGATGACCGTGTTCTTGAAGTCCACGACCCGGCCCTGGGAGTCGGTCAGACGACCGTCCTCCAGGATCTGCAGCAGCGAGTTGAAGATGTCCGGGTGGGCCTTCTCGACCTCGTCGAAGAGGACGACCGAGAACGGCTTGCGGCGCACCTTCTCCGTCAGCTGGCCGCCCTCCTCGTAGCCCACGTATCCGGGGGGCGAACCGAAGAGACGCGACACCGTGTGCTTCTCACTGAACTCCGACATGTCGAGGGAGATCAGCGCGTCCTCGTCGCCGAACAGGAACTCGGCGAGCGCCTTGGACAGCTCGGTCTTACCGACACCGGACGGGCCCGCGAAGATGAACGAACCACCCGGACGCTTCGGGTCCTTCAGGCCCGCACGCGTACGGCGGATCGCCTTCGAGAGCGCCTTGACGGCGTCCACCTGGCCGATGACCCGCTTGTGGAGCTCGTCCTCCATGCGGAGCAGCCGACTGGACTCCTCCTCGGTGAGCTTGAACACCGGGATGCCCGTGGCGGTGGCCAGGACCTCGGCGATCAGCTCGCCGTCGACCTCGGCGACGACATCCATGTCGCCGGCCTTCCACTCCTTCTCCCGCTTGGCCTTCGCGGCGAGCAGCTGCTTCTCCTTGTCGCGGAGAGACGCCGCCTTCTCGAAGTCCTGGGAGTCGATCGCGGACTCCTTGTCCCGGCGGACGGCCGCGATCTTCTCGTCGAACTCGCGCAGGTCCGGCGGCGCGGTCATCCGGCGGATGCGCATCCGGGAACCCGCCTCGTCGATCAGGTCGATCGCCTTGTCCGGCAGGAAGCGGTCCGAGATGTAGCGGTCGGCCAGGGTGGCGGCCTGGACCAGGGCCTCGTCCGTGATGGAGACGCGGTGGTGCGCCTCGTAACGGTCGCGCAGACCCTTGAGGATCTCGATGGTGTGCGGCAGGGACGGCTCCGCGACCTGGATGGGCTGGAAGCGGCGCTCCAGGGCCGCGTCCTTCTCCAGGTGCTTGCGGTACTCGTCGAGCGTGGTCGCGCCGATGGTCTGCAGCTCACCACGGGCCAGCATCGGCTTCAGAATGGAGGCCGCGTCGATGGCGCCCTCGGCGGCACCCGCACCGACCAGCGTGTGCAGCTCGTCGATGAACAGGATGATGTCGCCGCGGGTGCGGATCTCCTTGAGCACCTTCTTCAGGCGCTCCTCGAAGTCACCGCGGTAGCGGGAGCCGGCGACCAGCGCGCCCAGGTCGAGGGTGTAGAGGTGCTTGTCCTTGAGGGTCTCGGGCACCTCGCCCTTGACGATGGCCTGCGCCAGGCCCTCGACGACCGCCGTCTTGCCGACGCCGGGCTCGCCGATGAGGACCGGGTTGTTCTTGGTGCGGCGGGACAGCACCTGCATGACCCGCTCGATCTCCTTCTCGCGCCCGATGACCGGGTCGAGCTTGGACTCACGGGCGGCCTGGGTGAGGTTCCGGCCGAACTGGTCCAGGACGAGGGAGGTCGAGGGGGTGCCCTCGGCCGGGCCGCCGGCGGTGGCGGTCTCCTTGCCCTGGTAGCCCGACAGCAGCTGGATGACCTGCTGGCGGACACGGTTGAGGTCTGCGCCCAGCTTGACCAGGACCTGGGCGGCGACGCCCTCGCCCTCACGGATCAGGCCGAGCAGGATGTGCTCCGTGCCGATGTAGTTGTGACCCAGCTGAAGCGCCTCGCGGAGCGACAGCTCCAGGACCTTCTTGGCACGGGGAGTGAAGGGGATGTGGCCGGACGGGGCCTGCTGGCCCTGGCCGATGATCTCCTCCACCTGCTGGCGGACCGCCTCGAGCGAAATCCCGAGGCTCTCCAGGGCCTTAGCGGCGACACCCTCACCCTCGTGGATCAGGCCCAGGAGGATGTGCTCGGTGCCGATGTAGTTGTGGTTGAGCATCCGGGCTTCTTCCTGAGCCAGGACGACAACCCGCCGCGCGCGGTCGGTGAACCTCTCGAACATCGTTAATCGCTCCTCAGAGCGGTCAGGCAGTAAGGGGACGCTCCCCTCCCTGTCCTTCCGCAGCTTAGTCCCGCAAGCGGGGACCGCTCATTCCAACTGCCGACACCGTCCTTGGCCTCCTGACCCCGAACGCCGACATCTGCTCCAACCCGATGGTGCGAGACGATGTTCCCGCAGGCCAGGCAGATACCCCACTCGCCAGTACGCCTATGGCGAACGTGGGGCGGCCCGTCCTGCGTGTCGCCCCCTCCCACTAGGGATGTCTTACCCGTACGCACGGACACTCCATGCCGCGCGCACCGGTTCCCTCCGCTACGGGCGAACATCCTTGCGCTGCCGAACACCCCGCGCGCCCTTGCTCCCGGCACTCTGCGTAGTCATTGCACCACCCAGCGTAACTCGGGACCTACTCGGGCTGTTGCTCCGGGCATGGTCCACACAGTGCCCCTGCTTTCCACGGTGCCCCTCCCCCGCCGACCGCGCGACCCGGACGGGACGGCGCGCCGCTGGTACGAGGACGGGCTGGGCTGGGCCACCGTTCCCGGAGAGCCGTTGCGGCTGGTCACAGGCGTGCGATTCGACGTCCTGGAGGTTCCCGCCGAGGCCGGTGAGGCCGCGCTGCGGCATCTGGATCCCCTGTCCCCGGTGGCGCTGCACGGGGACCGCATGCGGCTGCTGGTGGCCGCGGGCAGCGGGGACGAGCTGCCGGGGCTGCTCGACTGGCTGGAGTGGGGCTCCCTGGCCGTGGATCTCACCGCCGTCGGAGCGGGCGGGCACATCGAGGCGCCGCTGCCACCGGGGCGGGCTCCCGCCGCCGGCTCCCCGGACACCGGCTCCCCGGCCGTCGGTCCGCTGATCCCGGCCGGCCCGATCGGGCCGCTTCCCCCGGACCGAAACCGTTCACAGGGGGCCGCCGTCTGGCTGCGGCCCCCCGAGCCGGGAAGCGATATCGAACTGCTGCTGCCGACTCTGTCGGCCGTGGGGGGCGTTGGGGGCGCCCCCGATCTGGTGCGGCTGGTCGACACGATGGCCACGGAGTGCCACCGGGTGCGGCTGCGCCGCGCGTGCGCTCAGGCGTTGGCCTTCTCGTAGGCCTCGCGGATGGACGCCGGAACACGGCCGCGGTCGTTGACCTCGTAACCGTTCTCCTTCGCCCAGGCACGGATCTGCGCGGTGTCCTGGGTGCCACCCGAAGCGGCAGCGCGGGTCTTGCCGCGACCGCCCGCCGCGCGGCCACCGGTACGACGACCACCCTTGACGTAGGGGTCGAGAAGGCCACGGAGCTTGTCCGCATTGGCGGTCGTGAGGTCGATCTCGTACGTCTTGCCGTCCAGCGCGAACGTGACGGTCTCGTCCGCCTCGCCACCGTCGAGGTCGTCGACAAGAAGGACCTGAACCTTCTGTGCCACCGGATTTCCTTTCATCGATAACTTCAGGGCCGAGGGAGTGCGGCCTGCGCCGCTTGTTTCGCGTCCCCTGTTATATGCAGTGCTGCAGTACGTCGGAAAGCAAACCGCTTTTGCTGGAAAAACACAAACCCCTGGGAGAGGTCAACCTGCGACGGACGGCCCGGGAAAGATACGCGTTTCGGACATAGGGAACCTGGGCAACGCTGTCCGGGTGAAGCATGGACCGAATAGGCCGGGCGATGCCTTGACGATCACAGATGCAGAAGCATCCGGCTGTTGCCCAAGGTGTTCGGTTTCACTCGTTCGAGACCGAGGAACTCCGCGACGCCCTCGTCATAGGAACGCAACAGCTCCGCGTAGACATCGGTGTCGACCGGCGTCTCACCGATCTCGACGAAGCCGTGCTTCCCGAAGAACTCGACTTCGAAGGTCAGGCAGAATACGCGGCGAACGCCGAGCCAGCGGGCGGTCTGCAGCAACTTCTCCAGCAACTGGTGTCCGACACCGAGCCCCGTGGCCTCGGGCTTCACCGCGAGAGTGCGCACTTCCGCCAGGTCTTCCCACATGACGTGCAGGGCTCCACACCCGACGACCTCGCTGTTGTCGTCGCGTTCCGCCACCCAGAACTCCTGGATGTCCTCGTAAAGCGTGACCGTCGCTTTGTCGAGCAGGATGCCGCGCCGGACGTAGGCGTCGAGGAGGCGGCGCACCGCCGGGACATCCGTCGTCCGGGCCCGCCTGACGGTGACAGCTTTTGCGGTGGGGCTCTCTGCTGGCATGACCGGACGCTATCGCCCGGTGCCGCCCCCGTCCGAGGCGGGGTTCTTCTCGTCCCGCGTCTTGGCGGGGTTCTCCGCCGGGGTTGTGCCGGGCTTGCCGCCGGTGCTCGCGGCAGGCGGTTCGGAGGGGGATGCGGATTCGGGGGATTCGGCTTCCGCGGGGGTCGCCGTTTCGGTGTCCGCGGCTTCCGTGTCGGCCGTTTCGCCGTCTTCGGGCTCCGGGGCACTTGACGGGACCTGCACGATGCGCATGGCGTCCCGCAGTGCCTGCCGTTGTTCGTCGCTCATCATCCCGAAGAAGGCGACGAGTGCGGCGGCCGGGTTGTCGCTCTGCGACCAGGCGTCGTTCATCAGTGCGGCTGCGTAGGCGGCGCGGGTGGAGACGGCCTCATATCGATAGGCCCGGCCTTCCGCCTCACGGCGGACCCAGCCCTTCTGATGGAGATTGTCCAGCACGGTCATCACCGTGGTGTATGCGATGGACCGTTCCTGTTGAAGGTCTTCCAGGACTTCTCGAACGGTCACCGGGCGGTTCCACTTCCACACCCGCGTCATGACCGTGTCTTCGAGTTCTCCCAAGGGGCGGGGCACCCTCAGCACAATAGTGGGAGTTGTCACCAATGGCCTGCCGGACGGGTACCCATCCGACGGAAGGCGACAAAAAGGGCGTACAGCTCGAAAAATGAGCGCGCCGCACGCCGTACGCTGCGTGGCGGGGGCGGCCGGTGCGGACCGGCGCCGGCCGGGGTGCGAGCCGGCCCGGTCAGCCCTTGGTCATCCGCGGGGCCTGGGAGGCGCTCTCCGCGCGCGCGAGCGCCGCGTCAACGGCCGCGTCCTCCTTGGCCTTGGCGGCGCCGCCCTGGGTCTTCACGATCACCCTGATGAGCCCGCCGAAGAAGACAGCCATGACGACCGGGGGCACCAGCGCGTTGACGTATTCCATGCGTCCAGAGTAGCCAGGCCCTGTCCGAGGGATCCGGGTCGGGTGGGCCTTACCGGACAGGGGCGGGTGCGAGGGGTGCGGCGCGGGGGCGGTCAGCCGACGGCGAGCTGCTGCCGTGCGTGCGGAGGGCCCGGCTTGCGCTTGGGCGGGAAGACCTCGCCGGGGGTGGGGATGGGGCGCTGCGGGCGCGGGGACTGCGGCTCGGGGCGCGGTCCGGGCTTCTCGGGCTTCTCGCCCGGTTTGTCGCCGGGTTTGCGGGCAGGCTTCTCGGCCTGTTCCTCCGCGCTGCCTCGGCCGCCGGGGAGGGCCGTGAGCCGGGCCCGGCAGGCGGGGACCGTGACACCGCCGGAGGCGGGACGGGCGGCACCCCGCACGTCGCGTTCGGCGAGGGCGTCACAGCGGTCGAGGAGGGCGGCTGCGGCCGGAGTGCCGCGCAGGGCGCCCAGGGCGGCGAGATCGTCCGGGACCGGGCGGTAGCCGGCCCGCAGGGCGTCGTCCAGGAGGGCGAAGTAGCCGGCCGAGGCGCCGGGGAGGGCGGCGCGGT
Organism: Streptomyces sp. NPDC002573; assembly: GCF_042889625.1. Classification (NCBI taxonomy): domain Bacteria; kingdom Bacillati; phylum Actinomycetota; class Actinomycetes; order Kitasatosporales; family Streptomycetaceae; genus Streptomyces; species Streptomyces sp. NPDC002573. Next base: position 35,813 of record NZ_JBIARC010000012.1, read on the forward strand.
AGCGGGCGAGGTCGGCCAGCAGGAAGGCCCGCAGACGGGCCCCCTCCCGCACCGCCTCGTCGACGGACTCGGCGAGGCGGACGCAGTCCTGGACGTCCTCGGCGGAAACGGTGCGGGGGTGCAGGGCGAGGGCGAGGGCCCGGCGGAGCACGCGCAGCTCCTCCGCGCCGAACGCCAGGCCGCCGCGGGATCCGAATGGCGTGGGCATGCGGTGACGCTACCGCTAATCGGACAAAACGGGCCCCACGGGACTCCGTGTCGCCTTCGGGTTCCCTCAGGTGGGGGCGGCCTTCGGCGCTTCGCCGCGTCTCACGTACGGGACACGTTGCGTTCGTAGACCAGCCGCAGGCCGATCAGCGTCAGCCATGGCTCGTGCTCGTCGATCACCGTGGACTCGCCGAGGACCATCGGGGCGAGCCCGCCCGTGGCGATGACCGTCACGTCGTCCGGGTCGGCCGACAGCTCGCGGGCCATCCGGCCCACGACCCCGTCGACCTGGCCCGCGAAGCCGTAGACGATGCCCGCCTGCATCGCCTCCACCGTGTTCTTGCCGATCACGCTCCGCGGCCGCGCCACCTCGATCTTCCGCAGCTGCGCGCCCTTGACGCCCAGCGCCTCCACCGAGATCTCGATGCCCGGCGCGATGACCCCGCCGACGTACTCCCCGCGGGCGCTCACCGCGTCGAACGTCGTCGCCGTGCCGAAGTCCACGACGATCGCCGGTCCCCCGTACAGCTCGACCGCGGCGACCGAGTTGATGATGCGGTCGGCGCCGACCTCCTTGGGGTTGTCGGTGAGGATCGGCACGCCGGTCTTCACCCCCGGCTCCACGAGCACCGCGGGCACGTCGCCGTAGTAGCGGCGCGTCACCTCGCGCAGCTCGTGCAGCACCGACGGCACGGTCGCGCAGATCGCGATGCCGTCGATGCCGTCGCCCAGCTCCTCGCCGAGGAGCGGATGCATGCCCATCAGGCCCTGCAGGAGTACCGCCAGTTCGTCCGCCGTGCGGCGCGCGTCCGTGGAGATCCGCCAGTGCTCGACGATGTCCTCGCCGTCGAACAGGCCGAGGACGGTGTGCGTGTTGCCTACGTCGATGGTCAGCAGCATGGCTCTTTCCTACTCCGCCGCTCGCAGGTCCAGGCCGATGTCCAGGATCGGGGAGGAGTGCGTCAGCGCTCCGACCGCCAGGAAGTCGACACCCGTGTCCGCGTACGCCTTCGCGTTCTCGAGGGTGAGCCGGCCCGACGCCTCCAGCAGGGCGCGGCCGTCGACGATCGCGACCGCCTCCTCGCACTCGCCCGGCGTGAAGTTGTCCAGGAGGATCAGGTCCGCGCCCGCGTCGACCGCCTCGCGCAGCTGGTGCAGGGTGTCGACCTCGACCTCGATCGCGACGTCCGGGAACATCTCGCGGACCGCCTCGAACGCCTGGGCGACACCGCCGGCCGCCACGACGTGGTTGTCCTTCACCAGCGCCGCGTCCGACAGGGACATCCGGTGGTTCACACCGCCGCCGCAGCGGACCGCGAACTTCTCCAGGGCGCGCAGGCCCGGCGTCGTCTTGCGGGTGTCCCGTACGCGCGTACTGGTGCCCTCCAGGGCGTCGGCCCACGCGCGCGTGGCGGTCGCGATGCCCGACAGACGGCACAGGATGTTCAGCGCGCTGCGCTCGGCGGTGAGCAGGTCACGGGTGCGGGTGGTGACGGTCAGAAGCTTCTGACCGGCCTCCACCCGGTCGCCGTCGTCCACGTGCCGCTCGACCTCGAACTCGTCCGTGCAGACCACCGAGATGACCGCCTCGGCGACCCGCAGGCCCGCCGCCACTCCGGCCTCGCGCGCGGTGAAGTCGCCGGTGGCGACCGCGTCCTCGGGGATCGTCGCGACCGTCGTCACGTCGACGCCGTGGTCCAGGTCCTCCTGGATGGCGACGTTGGCGATGTCCTCGACCTCCACCGGGTCGAGCCCGGCGTCGGCCAGGAGCTGGGCGAGTGCCGGGTCGAGCCCGCACTCCAGGAATTCCTCCTCGGTGTCCGCGCCGCAGGCACAGCCGTCGCCGCAGCCACCGGTCGAGGCGAGGGGAAGGTCGGGGGTGCTCACGTTCGTCACTGCTCCTGAGGCCGGTGCTGCGGGAAGGGCTCCCCGGCGCGCGCGGCGCCGGGCGACCCGGGGAGGGTCGGGGGGAAGTCTGCGGTGTCGGTGGTGTGTACGGCCAGCGTCCGGTCCGGATTCAGCCGTACGACGATGTGGCGGCGCCAGGCGTTGTCGTCGCGGCCGGCGTGGTCCACGCGCCAGTGGCAGCCGCGGGTCTCCTCGCGCAGCTGGGCCGCGGCGACCAGGACCCGGGCCACGCACAGGAGGTTGGTGGTCTCCCAGGTGTCCACGCCGGGCTCGGAGGTCTTGCCGTTCTCCGCGAGGGCGTCGCGCGCGTCGCTGTGCAGGCGCTGGAGCCGGTCCGCGGCCTTCTGGAGGGAGGTGGCGGAGCGGAGCACTCCGGCGCCGTCCGTCATGACCCGCTGGATCGTGAACCGGTCCTCCGGGGCAAGCAGCGGGTGCGTGGGCCGCTCGGGGTACGAGACGGGTTCGGGCACGCGCGCGTGCAGGCCGTCCTCCGCCCGGCCCCGCGCGATGTCGGCGGCGATGCGCTCGGCGTAGACCAGGCCCTCCAGCAGGGAGTTGGAGGCGAGCCGGTTGGCGCCGTGCACTCCCGTGCAGGCGACCTCGCCGCACGCGTACAGGCCCGGCACGGTCGTCCGGCCGCGGGAGTCGGTGCGCACACCACCGGAGGCGTAGTGCGCCGCCGGGGCGACCGGGATGGGCTCGGTGACCGGGTCGATGCCGTGGGCGCGGCAGGCGGCCAGGATCGTCGGGAAGCGGTGCTCCCACATCTCGGCGCCGAAGTGGCGGGCGTCGAGGAACATGTGCTCGGCGTCCTGCTCCTGCATCCGGCGCATGATCCCCTTGGCGACGATGTCACGTGGCGCCAGTTCGGCCAGCTCGTGCTGACCGAGCATGAAGCGCACCCCGTCCGCGTCCACCAGGTGGGCGCCCTCGCCGCGCACCGCCTCGGAGACGAGCGGCTGCTGGCCCTCCGCGTCCGGTCCGAGGAACAGCACGGTCGGGTGGAACTGCACGAACTCCAGGTCGCTGACCTCGGCTCCGGCGCGCAGGGCGAGCGCCACGCCGTCGCCCGTGGACACCGACGGGTTGGTGGTCGCGGAGAAGACCTGGCCCATGCCGCCGGTGGCGAGGACCACGGCGGGCGCGTGCACGGCGCCCACGCCGTCGTGCTGGCCCTCGCCCATGACGTGCAGGCTGACGCCCGCGGTCCGGCCCTCGGCGTCGTTGAGCAGATCCAGGACCAGCGCGTTCTCGATCGCGCGCAGTCCACGCGCGCGAACGGCTTCCACGAGCGCCCGGGAGATCTCGGCGCCGGTCGCGTCACCGCCGGCGTGCGCGATCCGGCGGCGGTGGTGGCCGCCCTCGCGGGTGAGCTCGATGCCGCCCTCGTCGTCGGTGTCGAAGTGCGCTCCGGTGGAGATCAGCCGGCGTACCGCGTCGGGGCCCTCGGTGACCAGGATGCGGACCGCCTCCTCGTCGCACAGGCCCGCCCCGGCCACCAGCGTGTCCTCGAGGTGCTCCCCCGGGGTGTCGCCCTCGCCGAGGGCCGCCGCGACGCCGCCCTGCGCCCAGCGGGTCGAGCCGTCGTCCAGTCGGGCCTTGGTGACGACGACCGTCCGCAGGCCCGCGGCCTCGCAGCGCAGGGCCGCGGTGAGGCCGGCGACGCCGGAACCGACGACGACGACGTCGGCGGAGATGGACCAGCCCGGTGCGGGCGCGTGCAGTCGTATGCCTGTGCTGCTCACGAGGCGGCTCCGTGGGAATCGACGGGCTCGGGGGCTCCGAAGGAGAGAGGGATGTTGTCGATCAGCCGGGTCGTCCCGACCCGGGCGGCCACGGCGAGGACGGCCTCGCCGGTGTAGTCGTCGGGGACCTCGGTGAAGTCCGACGGGTCGACCAGGGCCAGGTAGTCCAGGACCAGCGGCGGGTCCAGGTGGGCGGCCTCGTCGAGCATGAGCCGGGCGGTGGCGCGGACGGCCGCGGGACCGCCGGGCGCGGCCTTGGCCACGGCGTGCGCGTCGGCTGCGGCGCGCGACTCGCCTATCGCGCTGAGGGCCTCGGCCCGCGCACTCGTGGAGGGCACCTCGCGGGCACGCGCGCGCAGCGCCTCCTGGGCGGCGTGCCGGTCCCGCCCCGCGAACAGGGCCCGCGACAGGGTGAGCGCGGTGTGCCGCTCGGTGGGCGAGAGGTAGCGGTTGCGGCTGGAGAGGGCGAGCCCGTCCTCCTCGCGCACGGTGGGCACGCCGACGATCTCCACGCCGAAGTTCAGATCGCGCACCATCCGGCGGATCAGGGCGAGCTGCTGGGCGTCCTTCTGCCCGAACAGGGCGACGTCGGGGCGCGTGAGGTGCAGCAGCTTGGCGACGACCGTGAGCATGCCGTCGAAGTGCCCGGGGCGGTGGGCCCCTTCGAGGCGCTCGCCCATCGGGCCCGCGGACAAACGCACCTGGGGCGCGCCGCCCGGGTAGACCTCCTCCACGGAGGGGGCGAACACGGCGTCCGCACCGGCCTGTTCCGCGACCTTCAGATCGGCGTCCAGGGTGCGCGGATAGCGGTCGAGGTCCTCGCTCTCGCCGAACTGCAGCGGGTTGACGAAGACGGTGGCGATCACGAAGCCCTTGCCGCCGACGTGCTTGCGGGCCGCCCGGATCAGGGTGGCGTGGCCCTCGTGCAGGGCACCCATGGTCATCACGACGGCCGTACGCCCCGGCACCCCGTGGTGGTCCTGGGCGTACCGCAGATCGTCCACCGTGGGGACGAGTTCGAAGGGGCGGCGGGTCATCGGTCTTCCCCGTTCTCAGGGTTCTCGGGACTCTCGGGGTGCTCGGAGCTCCCGGAGTTCCCGGGCAGATGGGTGCCGTTGGCGAGTACACCGAGGAGGTCCTCCGCGAGCTCCGGCCTGAGCAGTCCGTGGGCGAGGGCCCGGTCTGCGGTCGCGCGGGCCATCGCCAGATAGCCGGCCACGGTCTGAGGGGCGTGCTCGCGCAGCTCGGCGATGTGCGCGGCGACCGTGCCCGCGTCACCGCGCGCGACGGGGCCGGTCAGCGCCGCGTCACCGGAGCGCAGGGCGTTGTCCAGGGCGGCGCCGAGCAGCGGGCCGAGCATGCGGTCGGGGGCCTCGACGCCCGCCGCGCGGAGCAGGTCCATGGACTCGGCGACCAGGGTGATCAGGTGGTTCGCGCCGAGGGCGAGGGCCGCGTGGTACAGCGGGCGCCGCTCCTCGGCGATCCACTCGGGCTCGCCGCCCATCTCGATCACGAGCGCCTCGGCGGCCAGCCGCAGCTCCTCGGGCGCGGTGACCCCGAAGGAGCAGCCGGCCAGGCGCTGGACGTCCACGGGGGTGCCGGTGAAGGTCATCGCGGGGTGCAGGGCGATGGGCAGCGCTCCCGCGCGCAGGGCGGGGTCGAGCACACGTGCGCCGTAGCGCCCGGAGGTGTGCACCAGCAGCTGTCCCGGCCGTACGGCCCCGGTCTCGGCGAGGCCCTGCACGAGGCCCGGCAGGGTGTCGTCGGGGACGGTCAGCAGCACCAGCTCGGCGCGCTCCAGGACCTCGGCGGGCGCAAGGACCGGCACGTCAGGGAGCATCAGCGCCGCCCGCCGCCGGGAGGCGTCGGACACCCCGGAGACCGCGACCGGGCGGTGTCCGGCGAGTTGCAGGGACGCGGCGAGCGCCGGACCGACCCGGCCCGCTCCGACCACGCCCACGGTGAGCCGCGCGGGGCGGTCCTTGGGATCTGGCTGTTGGAATGTACTCACTCGTCGGTGGCCTTCCCGTTCCAGTCCGCTCTGGGTACCGGACGATTTCTCGTCATGTTAACGCTATCCGTCGGCCGGGCGGCCGGCCCTCCACAGGACCTGGGATTTCCGCAGGTCGCGCGGGGTGGGAAATTCCTGATGCCGGGCGCCCCGGGCGCGCGGCATCATCCAGGGCGTGAACACGGTGGCGAGGGCGGAGAGGGACGAGGACGGCATGACGCGGACGACGGAGACCATGGAGGGGGACGGCCGGACGGCGGCCGGACCCCAGGAGGGGCAGCCGAGGCAGGCGCACGGCGAGGAGGCGCAGGAGCGGCCGGCGCCGACGCCGGCCGAGCGCTCACGGCTGCGGCGGGAGCGCCGGATACGGGTCGTGCGCGGCGCGGAACGCGTGCTGAGCCGTCCGGGCTTCCTGGGCACGCTCCGCGACCGGCTGGCGCTGCTGGACGACGCCGCGGACCTGTACGACCTCGACGAGTCCGCCGACATGTACGGATCGGGCGTCGTCGAGGCCCTGGAGGAGAAGGTCGCCGGACTGCTCGGCACCGAGGCCGCCGCCTTCTTCCCGACCGGCACGATGGCCCAGCAGGTGGCGCTGCGCTGCTGGGCGGGCCGCACCGGCAGCCCCACGGTCGCGCTGCACCCGCTCGCCCACCCGGAACTGCATGAGCGGAAGGCGTTCACCGAGGTCAGCGGGTTGCGCCCGGTGCACATCACCCGCGAGCCCCGGCTGCCGACCCCCGACGAGGTGCGCGACTTCGAGGAGCCCTTCGGGGCGCTGATGCTCGAACTGCCCCTCAGGGACGCCGGTTTCGTCCTGCCCTCCTTCGAGGAGCTGACCGAGGTCGTGGAGGCGGCGCGCGAGCGCGACGCGGTGGTGCACTTCGACGGCGCGCGCCTGTGGGAGACCACGGTCCACTTCGGCCGCTCGCTGCCGGAGATCGCGGGCCTCGCGGACAGCGTCTACGTGTCCTTCTACAAGTCGCTCGACGGGTACGGCGGCGCGGCGCTCGCCGGCCCCAGGACGCTCGTCGAGGAGGCCAAGACGTGGCGCCACCGCTACGGGGGCATGGTCTTCCAGCAGTTCCCGACGGTGCTCTCGGCCCTCGCCGGCCTGGAGCGGCACCTGCCCCGGCTGCCGGAGTACGTGCGCCACGCGCGCGTGGTCGCCGCGGCGCTGCGTGAGGGGTTCGCCGCGGCCGGGCTGCCCTGGACCCGTGTGCACCCCGCCGAACCGCACACTCACGACTTCCGGCTCTGGCTGCCGTACGACGCCGACGTCCTCACGGAGACCGCGTTCCGGCAGGGCGAGGAGACCGGGACCCTGCTGTTCGCCAACCCCTGGCAGGACGGCGGCCCCGGCCTCGCCTTCACCGAGGTCTCCGTACGGGCCGACGCGCTGGCGTGGACGGCGGACGATGTGAGGGCGGCGGTGACGGAGTTCGCGGCGCGCCTGCCGTAGGAGGCCGGGGACCGCGGGAAGTCAGCAGCTGGGGCGCGGGCGGCGGTGCGCCCATCGGGACAGTGCCGTCCGCAGCCGACCGCGTGCCGGACGGCCCGCCAGGACGGCACGGAACGCCCGGTAGTCGCCGAGCTCGCGCACCAGCTGCCAGTCGTGGGCGCCGGGGGCGGGCGGGGCGGGCTCGCCCAGGCGCCGGGCGCGGTAGGTGTCGAGAAGGTACTGCTGGGTGATGCTCATGGGAGATCGCCTCTTCGGGACGTGAGGACAGAATCCGTGGGCTCCGCGGTTGCCCCGGCCCACCCAGGCTGTGCCCGGGCCGCCGCCCCTGTCGCGTCGATTGACGGCTGCCGTCAAGCGACGGCCGGGTTGTCGGTGGCCCGGTGCACCATGGGGTCATGAGCGTGCGTATCGACATCACCGGGCTGCGGCAGGAGCAGATCGCCGTCGTGACCTCCCCGCTGGCCGAGCTGGGGATGGCCCTGCACGCCCTGTCCGAGCCCGGCCACCACCCCAGGCTGCGGGGCTGGGCGACCGGCGTGACCTGCGACCTGGACCCGCATCTCGCCGACCGGATGTGCGAGGCCGACTTCCTGTGGCGCACAACGTTCCCGGACCTCTTCCTGCCGTACGCGGGCCTGCCGGGCGGGAACGCGCTCCCCGGTGCCACCCTCGCCGAGGAACTGGACCAGCTGGACAAGCTGAGCGACGAGCAGTTCGTCGACACGGCACTGGAGTTCACCTGCGCGCTGCCGTACGACGACGGGGGCCCCACCGCGCTCACCGACGCGGAGTCCCGTCGGCGCGCCCTGGAGCTGGCCGCCGCGCGAGGGCCGCAGAGCCTGCTGTTCAGCGAGCGGCTGCTGGCCGACCCGCCGCGCACCCGGGCGTGGCTGCGGCAGTTCCTGGAGGACTGCGACGCGGCCTTCTTCGCGGCCACCTGGTCCCGGCTGCACCACCAGCTCGCGGCGGACGCCCGCCACAAGACGGACCTGCTGCGGCACAAGGGCCTGGCCGAGGCGCTGGCGTCGGTGTCGCCCGCGGTGACGCTGGACGAGGCCGCGGACCGGATCACCGTGGACAAGCTCGGCGAGGGCCGTACGGCCACGGCGGGCAGCGGTCTGCTGCTCGTCCCGACCAGTCTGGGCTGGCCGCATCTGATGGTGCTCCACCGGCACGGCTGGCAGCCCGTGCTGCACTACCCCGTCGGCTCCCCGGAGATGGCGGCGCCGTTGTCGCTGGAGCAGCTGACCCTGCGGATGACCGCCCTCTCCCATCCGGTGCGCATGCGCCTGTGCCGCAGCCTCGCCCGCAGCGCGTTCACCACGGGTGCGCTGGCGCAGAGCCATGGGATGACGGCACCCGAGATATCCCGGCATCTGGGCACCCTGAAGAAGGCGGGCCTGCTCACGACCCGCCGCCGCGGCCGGTATGTGCTGCACCAGCTGGACGTGACGGCGGTGGCCCGGCTGGGGAGCGAGTTCCTGGAGGGCATTCTTCGCTAGCGCTGCGACCGGAAAGGCTCACCGGCTCGCGACGCCCGGCAGGGGCACGGGCCGTCGTCAGTCGAAGCGGATGTGCTTCAGCCCGATCCTCGTCTGCCGCAGCCGGGTGCGCAGGGCACCCTCGGTGTTGGGGCGGAGCGTCAGCCCGGCGAGGACGGCGATCCGGTCCGCCGTCTTGGGCACCGTGGTGTTGTCCGTCCACAGATGCTCGGCGAACTCCGGTTCGCGCAGCCGCTCCAGACAGTGGTCGAGCTGCCTGACGGCCCAGCTCTCCCTGCGCAACGGGGCGTCCTTGCCGGCCACGTACCTCACGAGGTGCCCGAAGCCGCGCTCCCGCAGCCGCTCCAGCACGGTCTCGCGCTCGGCGAGGAGAGTGAAGTGCCGTACGTCGTGGCCCCGTTCACCCAGCAGTCCCACCGTCTCCTCGAAGTAGCCCGGGTCGGTGACCGTCATGGGCGCGATGACCACACCGTCGTGCTCGGTCAGCGCGAGGTCCAGGACCTCGACGACGCCCTGCCGCCAGGACGCCAGGTCCTGGAAGTTCCCCCGCAGTTCGAGCGGCAGCGTGCGGTGCAGTCCGAAGCCGATGTGTTCGGGGTCGCAGACGACGCTGCCGGGCAGACGACGCTGGATCTCGTGTGCGGTCTGTGTCTTGCCGCCCCCGAAGGGGCCGTTGATCCACAGGAGCATGCGGCAGACCCTAGTGGGCGGCGGGCACGGGAAGGCCGGGAGTGACTCAACCGTGGCCGGCCGCCCGGAGGAGGGGACCGGTTCCGCGGCCGTCCGGAGGACGGGACCGGTGCCACCGGCCGCCCAGGGGCCGAGACGGCTCAGCCGTGGCCGCCCGCCCGTACGAGACCGGTCTCGTAGGCGAGGACGACGACCTGGACCCGGTCCCGCAGGCCCAGCTTGGTCAGGATGCGGCCGACGTGGGTCTTGACGGTCGCCTCGGACAGCACGAGCCGGGCCGCGATCTCGCCGTTGGACAGCCCCTGCGCGACCAGCACCATGACCTCGCGTTCGCGTTCGGTGAGCCGCTCCAGCTCCTTGTGCCGGGGCTCGGTGGCACCGCCCGGCAGCATGGGCGCGAACCGGTCGAGAAGACGGCGGGTGGTGGAGGGCGCGACCACGGCGTCACCGCTGTGCACGGAGCGGATGGCGGCCAGCAGTTCCCCGGGGGGCACGTCCTTCAGCATGAAGCCGGAGGCACCCGCCTTCAGCCCGGAGAACGCGTACTCGTCGAGGTCGAAGGTGGTCAGGATCAGCACCTTCGGGGCGTCCGGCTCCGAGCAGATGCGGCGGGTGGTCTCCACACCGTCCAGCTTCGGCATACGGACGTCCATGAGGACCACGTCGACCTCGGTGGCACGCAGCACCTGCAGGGCCTCGACCCCGTCGCCCGCCTCCGCGACGACCTCCATGTCCGGCTGGGCGGCGAGCACCATCCGGAACCCGGTGCGCAGCAGCACCTGGTCGTCGACGAGCATCACGCGGATCGGCATGGCGGGGTCCTCCGGTCGGACTTCGGTCGGTGGGCTGGGCGGTGTCGTGAGGAAGCGGGCGGTCGGGTCGGGAGCACGTGTCAATGAGCCGGTTTCAGCGGCAGCAGAGCGCTGATACGGAAGCCTCCACCGGGGCGGGGACCGGCGTCCAGGGTGCCGCCCACCATGCCGACGCGTTCACGCATACCGATCAGGCCATGGCCCTGGCCGTCGAAGCCGCCCTCCTCGTACAGCTCGTGCGGGGCGCCCTTGCCGTCGTCCTCCACGAGCAGTCCGAGGCCGTCGTCGAAGTACACCAGGCGCACGCTCGCACCGGTGTTGGGGCCCCCGTGCTTGCGGGTGTTGGTCAGCGCCTCCTGGACGATGCGATACGCCGTCAGCTCGACGCCGCTGGGCAGCGGGCGCGGGGTGCCCTCCACCTTGAAGTCGACGGGCAGGCCCGCGCTGCGGCACTGCTCGACCAGCTCGTCGATCTGTTCGACGTCGGGCTGGGGCACGTACTCGCCGGCCTCCTTGTGCTCGCCGGTGCGCAGCACACCGAGCAGGCGGCGCATCTCGGCGAGGGCCTGGCGGCCGGTTCCGGAGATCGTCTCCAGGGCCTTCTTCGCCTGGTCGGGGGCGGCGTCGAGCACGTACGCGGCGCCGTCCGCCTGCACCACCATCACCGAGACGTTGTGCGCGACCACGTCGTGCAGTTCGCGGGCGATCCGGGCGCGCTCGGCGGCGACCGCGACCTTGGCCTGCGCCTCGCGCTCCTTCTCCAGCCGGGCGGCGCGCTCCTCCAGCTGGGCGAGATAGGCGCGGCGGGTGCGCAGGGAGTCCCCGAGCACCCAGGCCAGGGCGAAGGGGACGGTCTGGAAGACCGCGATCGCGGCGTTGCCCACCGTGCCCGAGTGGGCGTCCGGCCACCGGATCATGGCCAGTGGGCCGGCACACAGGCCGCCGACGAGACCGGTCCGGGAGGCCCAGCGGGCACCGTCCGCGGCGACCGTGTAGATGATCGCCAGCATGGCGAAGTCGCCGATCATCGGCTGCTGGTCCACGAGCAGCTGGACCAGCCCCATCGCGAGAGCCACCAGAAGCATCTTCTCGGGCAGGCGCCGGCGCAGCGCCACGACCACGCACAGGACGGCGGAGATCGCGAGGCCCGCGGGGATCGATCCGTGGTGGTTCCGCGCCTCGCTGAGGTTGGTCACGCTCACGCTGGAGAGCCCGAACAGGATGACGGCCCAGAAGCCGTCGACCCATGTCGGGTGCCTGCGGAGGAAGTCATAGAGGCGCTGCACATAACCCAGCGTAGGGAAGCGCTGTGCGTGCAGGGGTCAACCGGAGGACCGATCCGAGGCGGACACGTGTACTCCGCAAGGTGGATGCTCCATGATCCCCAACGGCTACGGCGCCCGGGGGCGGCACGTCGCAGCCGCGGAAGCCCGTGGGTGGTGCGGGGTGGCCGGTCGGCCGGCACCGCGGGCACCGCGCGCGGAACGCCGGTCCCGCGACCCGGGCGCGGAGCGCCGACACCGCACGCCGGGCGCACGCGCCCGCCCGGTCGTCGATGCCCTCCGGGCACACGCCCCCTCCCCTCCCTGCCCCCGCACCGGGCCTAGCCTGACCCCGTGGCAGAGCAGGCGGACGACGAGTGGCGGGGCTGGCGGGCGGCGGCCGAGGAGGCGCTGTACGGGGCGCACGGGTTCTACCGGCGGCCCGAGGGTCCCGCGGGACATTTCCGTACGTCCGTGCACGCCTCCCCGCTCTTCGCGGCCGCGGTGGCCCGGCTGCTGCGCGCGGTCGACGGGGCTCTGGGAAGCCCGGCCGAGCTGGCGTTCGTGGACATGGCGGCCGGGCGGGGCGAACTGGTCACCGGCGTCCTGAACGCGCTGCCCCGGGACGTCGCCGCCCGCACGCGCGCGTACGCCGTGGAGATCGCCGAACGTCCCGAGGGGCTCGATCCCCGGGTCGAGTGGCTCGACGGGCCTCCGCGGGGCGTCACGGGTCTGCTGTTCGCCAACGAGTGGCTGGACAATGTGCCGGTCGAGGTCGCGGAGGCCGGCTCCGACGGCGTACCCCGGCTGGTCCTCGTACGCGAGGACGGCGGTGAGCGCCTCGGGGAGCCGGTCACCGGCGCGGAGGCGGAGTGGCTACGGCGCTGGTGGTCGCTGCCCGCCGAGGGCTGCCGTGCCGAGATCGGGCTGCCCAGGGACGCCGCCTGGGCCGCGGCCGTCGCCACCGTGGGCCGTGGACTCGCCGTCGCCGTCGACTACGCCCACCACGCGGCCGCCCGGCCGCCCTTCGGGACGCTCACCGGGTTCCGCGCGGGCCGGGAGGTCGCCCCGGTACCGGACGGCTCCTGCGACATCACCGCGCATGTGGCGCTGGACGCGTGCGCCCTGCCCGGGGCGCGTCTGCTGACCCAGCGCGCCGCCCTGCACACGCTCGGGGTCACCGGCGCGCGCCCCCCGCTGACGCTCGCGTCCACGGACCCCGCGGCCTATGTACGCGCCCTCGCGCACGCCGGAGCCGCCGCGGAAGTCACCGCTCCGGGAGGTCTCGGCGACTTCGGCTGGCTGCTCCAGCCCGTGGGGATCGCGGGAGCCTCGCTCGGGGGGCTACTTGTCGATGTCCCCGACCACGAAGAACAGTGACCCGAGGATCGCCACCATGTCCGCGACCAGCGTCCCCGGCAGCAGCTCGGTCAGCGCCTGGATGTTGTTGTATGAGGCCGAGCGCAGCTTCAGCCGGTACGGGGTCTTGTCGCCCTTGCTGACCAGGTAGTAGCCGTTGATGCCGAGCGGGTTCTCGGTCCAGGCGTAGGTGTGGCCCTCGGGTGCCTTGAGCACCTTCGGCAGACGCTGGTTGACCGGCCCGGGCGGCAGCTCGGCCAGCCGGTCCAGGCAGGCGTCGGCGAGGTCGAGCGCGTTGTGCGTCTGCTCCAGGAGGCACTCGAAGCGGGCGAGGCAGTCGCCCTCCTGCCGGGTGACCACCTTCAGCGTGTCCTGGAGTTCCCCGTACGCCAGGTACGGCTCGTCCCGACGCAGGTCGAAGTCCACCCCGGAGGCGCGCGCGATGGGGCCGCTCACGCCGTACGCGTGCACCGTCTCGGGCGCGAGGGTCCCCACGCCCCGGGTGCGGCCCCGGAAGATCTCGTTGCCGAGCACCAGGTCGTCGAACCGGTCCATCCGGGAGCGCACGTCCCGCACCGCGGTACGCGCGCGTGCCGTCCAGCCGGCCGGGAGGTCCTCCTTGAGGCCGCCGACCCGGTTGAACATGTAGTGCATACGCCCGCCGGAGATCTCCTCCATGACGTTCTGGAGCTCCTCGCGCTCCTGGAAGGCGTAGAACACCGGCGTGATGCCGCCCAGCTCCAGCGGATAGGAGCCGAGGAACATCAGGTGGTTCAGGACGCGGTTCAGCTCCGCGAGGAGCGTGCGCATCCACACCGCGCGCTCGGGGACCTCCATGCCGAGCATCCGCTCCACGGCCAGGACCACGCCCAGCTCGTTCGAGAACGCGGAGAGCCAGTCATGGCGGTTGGCGAGCATGATGATCTGGCGGTAGTCGCGCGCCTCGAACAGCTTCTCCGCGCCGCGGTGCATATAGCCGATGACCGGCTCCGCGTGCCTGATCCGCTCGCCGTCCAGCACCAGCTTGAGCCGCAGCACACCGTGCGTGGAGGGATGCTGCGGACCGATGTTGAGCACCATGTCGGTGCTTTCCGCGGCACCGCCGATCCCGACCATGGTCTCCGTCGTGGGAGTCATGGCACCAGTCTCTCGTACGTACGCTTACGCCATGGAAACGGGGACTGTGGACAGGGGCGGCAAGCCGGTGTGGCGGAGCCTGCCGCCCGGGCTGCTGCGGATGCGGCGCTTGTTGCTGGTGGTGTGGCTGGGGCTGTCGGCCCTCGCGGTGGGGCTGCTCCTGGGTCTGCTCGCCGGGCCCGGGTGGGCGCTGTTCGCGGTGCTGCCGCTGGCCGCGCTGGGCTGGGGCTGGGTGGTGCTCGGCCGCAACTGGCGCTCCTGGCGGTATGCCGAGCGCATCGACGACCTGCTGATCAGCAGGGGTGTGCTGTGGCGCGAGCAGACCGTGGTGCCGTACGGGCGGATGCAGCTGGTCGAGGTCACCTCCGGGCCGGTGGAACGTTACTTCGGGCTGGCGAGTGTCCAGCTGCACACCGCGGCCGCGGCGACGGACGCCACCATTCCGGGCCTTGACCCGGCCGAGGCGGAACGGCTGCGGGACCGGCTGACCGAGCTGGGCGAGGCCCGATCGGCGGGGCTGTGAGCACGCCCGGGGACCTGCCCGCGATAGCGGAGGGACGCGACCCGGCCGAGCGACGGCTGCACCCGGTCACACCGCTGCGACGTGCCTGGGCGCCGGTCACCGTGATCGCCGGCTGGGCCGCGCACGACCCCGGTCAGGCCCAGCAGCAACTGACCCGGCTGACCGCGACCACGATCTTCGCCGCACTCGCGGCCCTCGTGACGGCCGCCTCCCTGTACGGCTTCCTCAGCTGGCGGTTCACCTCCTTCGCGGTGACCGACACCGAACTGCGCATCCGGACAGGCCTGTTGTTCCGCCGCACCGCGCACATCCGGCTGGACCGGTTGCAGGCCGTCGACGTCACCCAGCCGCTGCTGGCCCGGATCGCGGGCGTCGCCAAGCTGAAACTCGACGTCATAGGGACCGACAAGAAGGACGAACTCGCCTATCTGGGCGAGGACGACGCGCGCGCCCTGCGCGCCGAACTCCTGGCGCGCGCCGCCGGTTTCGCGCCCGAGGCGGCGCGCAAGGTCGGTGAGGCACCGATGCGGCCGCTGCTGCACGTGCCGCCGGGCATGCTCGCCGTCTCCCTGCTGCTCATCGGCGCCACCTGGGGTTCGCTGCTCGGTGCCCTAGTCGTGCCGACGCTGGTGTGGTTCGGCACGCACAGCGTCTGGTCGGTGCTCGTGGCCGGGCTGCCACTGGTCGGCGGAGCGGCCACGCGGAGCGCGGGGCGGTTCGTCCGCGCCTACGACTGGACGGTCGGCGAGTCGCCGGACGGACTCCGGATCGACCACGGGCTGCTCGACCGGGCGCACGAGACGGTGCCGCCGGGGCGGGTGCAGACCGTACGGATCGTGGAGCCGCTGCTGTGGCGGCGGCGGGGCTGGGTCCGGGTGGAGCTGAATGTGGCGGGCTCGTCCAACTCGGTGCTGGTGCCGGTCGCGCCGCGCCCCCTCGCCGAGTCGCTGATCGCCCAGGTGCTGCCCGGGGTCACGGTCCCCACGGCCCTCGCCCGGCCGCCGCGCCGCGCCGGCTGGTGCCTGCCGCTGTGGTGGCGCGGCCATGGACTCGCCGTCACCGACACGGTCTTCGCCGCGCGGCACGGCCTGCTGCGCCGGACCCTGTCCCTCGTCCCGCATGCGAAGGTGCAGAGCGTGCGGCTGACGCAGGGGCCCTGGGAGCGGTTCAGGAAGGTCGCCGACGTGGAGGTGGACACCGGCGCCAACAAGACGGTGCGGGCCCGGCTGCGGGACGCCGAGGAGGCGGCGGCACTGCTGTACGCGCAGGCGGACCGGTCACGGACGGGGCGCCGGGACGCTCGGCCGGAGCGGTGGATGGCCTCGTAGACCGAACGGCGTGGACGGCCTCGTAGGCCGAACGCGAGGGGGAACGGCGTGAGGGGCGGCGGCACTCGGTGTGCCGCCGCCCCTCATGCGTCTGTACGGGCCGTGCTCAGGACGCCGCGGTGCGCAGCCCCTGCAGGTCGATCTGCTCGGTCTCGTCGTGAGCCGTCAGGTCGATGACCTGGCCGACGCCGCGTGCCTCGGGGTCCGCGGGCTTGAAGCCGGACTCGGACTCCTCCTTGTGCATCGCGAGCGCCTCCTGGCCGACGACGTCCGCGAGGTCCTCGTTCTGCACGGAGGTCAGGGTCTCCCCCGGCCCCTTGGTGCCGAAGAAGTCGAAACCGCCCTCCGCGGACGGGCGCCGCGGCGGGGCCGCCGGTACGACGGCGACGGCGGTCGGCACGGTGAAGTGCCCGGTGGCGTGGGCGGGCTTCGTCGCGGCCGGCTGGGGCTGCTGTGCGGTCGGGGCGGGCTCCTGCCCGGCGACCGCGGTGGGCTGCCCCTCGTCCTCCGCGCCGGAACCGTCCCGTCCGGTGCCGGCCTCCGCGGAGCCGCCCTTCCGGCCGCCGCCGTTGCCGGGGCCGTCGTCCTTCGGGGGCACGGACTCGGAAGCGGTCTTCGCCCGGGCCTCGGTGAGCGCGGAGAGGGCCGACGGTGCGGGCTGCTGGTGGGCGTCGGCGGCCGCCTTCGCGGGGCCGCTCCCGTCCAGGGTCTCGTCAGGCTCGACGGACTCGGCGGTGCCGTCCTCCGTAGTCCGCGCGGCGTCCTCGTCCCGCTCCGGGGCGTCGTCCGGCGCCGATGCGGCGGTCTCCTCCGGGGCGTCCTTCTCCGACGCGGGGTCCTTCGGCGCCTCGTCGTCGCCGTCCTTGACCAGCCGCGCCAGCGCAGAGTCGGCCCGCAGGAAGAGCGCGGATCCCTCCGGGGAGAACACCCCGGGAGTCGTCGGCTCCTCGCCCTCGGCGTCCCGTACGTCCGCACCCTGCGGCGTCCCGCTCTCGGCACCGCCCGGCGTCGTCGAGTCGTCCGGCCTACCCGTCGTCCCGGCGGGCAGCGCCCGCGCCTGCGGCACCGTCGTCTCTATGGCCAGCAGACGGCGGCCCTCCAGGGCGGTCGCGCGCTCTGTCTCCGCGGTGGCGTAGCGCCGCAGCAGGGCCGCGTGCTCGTTGCGCAGCTTGGCCAGCTCCGCGCGCTTGGCACGCAGCCTCTGCTCCAGCTTGGTGCGCAGCTCGCGCGACTCCTCCAGGTCCGACTCCAGTTCGGCGACCCGCTCCTCGTGGCGCCACTCGTCGCTCGTGCGCGCGCGTGCGAGGTCCGCGACGTGTTTGCCCGCGGCCACGTCCCAGCGGCGCATGACGACCGCGCCCAGCACCGTCGTCACCGCGGCAGCCGCGGCCAGCCCACGGAGCACCAGTGGCTCCGTGAACAGCCAGGGCCCCACAGCGCAGACGATCGAGACGCCGGCGATCACCGAGGAGGGCAACAGCCTGTGCAAGGGCGGAGAATGGCGGTGACGTCCACGTGGCATGGCCAGAAACTTACCGCGCGTAGGCGAATGATGGTGCCCCGCCCGGTAAAAACACGGCCACTCCTACGCGTTCATACGGCCCCGGGGACACCGGAAACGGGAGAGCCGCCCTCAAAATCCCGTGCATTCCCTTCCACCAGGCATACGACACGGGAACCCGAGGGCGACGGCGCCCGTCCTGCGGGCTCCTCGCGCCCGTCCTGACGGCCCCTCGCGGCTGCCCCACGGCGCCTGCGGCAGCCATCGCCCTCTCAAGATCATTTCCCGGCCGGGTGCGCGATCCCCGTCTCCCGGCACGGGATCCCCCGCCCGAAAGCGACACGGTGGCACACCCCCAGACGAATTCCGGGCCCGTACCGAGACAACACCGGCGCGGAATTCCGGGCGGAGCCGCTGCGCATTCGTCCCCTCAGCGGTCGCTCAGCCGCCCGCTCATCCACTGGAGCGCCGCCGGGATCTCCCGTCGCCAGGTGTTGAAGTTGTGGCCGCCGCTGTCGAGGATGATCGACGAGATCCGCGTCGGCTTCTTGGCCTGCACCTGCTGTATGAACTTGACCGTGGACCGGTAGTCGTACTCGCCCACCTTGCTGCTGCTGACGAGCAGCGAGGTGTTCGGGGCGGGCAGATGCTTCAGGCACCACCACAGGTCGGCACGGTTGCGCAGGTTCTTGTCGCCATGGAAGAGGTCACCCGTGGTCGGGTCGATCGGCGCCTTGTAGTACGGCGACAGGCCCACCCCGGCGGCATAGGCGTCCGGGTGGTGCATCGCGAGCTTCAGCGCGCAGTAGCCGCCCGTCGAGTCCCCCATGACACCCCAGCTGCCCGGCTTCTTGCCCACCCGGTAGTGCGCCCCGATCGCGTCCGGCAGGTCCTTCGCGAAGAACGCCTCGGTGTGCGGGCCGCTTGGGACGTCCACGCACTCGGTGTCCCGGGGAGGCGCCACGCTCGGCCGCAGCATCACCAGGATCATCGGCTGCATCCTGCCGCTCTTGGCCAGCTCGTGCGCCGTCTGCGGATAGTGCAGACCCTTGATGAGCGCCTCGGCCGTACCCGGGTACCCGGTGAGGACGACGGCCGCGGGGAACGTCCGTGTCCGGTACTGCGGCTGGAAGTACTCGGGCGGCAGATACACATAGGCAGGCGCGGTGATATGTGTGGTGTGGCCCATTATGTCGACCCGCTGGATCTGACCGCCGATCTGTGGCTGCGCACCACCCTTCACATTCACCTCGCTGGTGTTGAGCACCTGGAGGGGGCCCCCGGCCGAACCGGCCAGCCCGTGGTTGACGACCACACCCTGGGCGCTCTCCTGGCCGAACAGGTCGGACCAGCTGGCGTAGAACCCGAAGGCCTGGTTGGCGGCGAGCCCGATCGAGGCGAAGATCGCGACCTGGGTGGCGAACAGCAGACCGACCCGTCCGCCGACGGTCCGCCAGTTGCTCCGCGCCAGCCGCGGCCAGAACCAGACCGTGCCGACGAACAGCAGCACGGCGAACAAGACCGCCAACACCAGCACTTTGTTGCTCGTGAGACCCATGGCTCTTTCCTGCCTGCGCTTTCGACCCATGGGGCGTGACCCGCACTTTCGCGCGGGCTTGCCCCGGACTTTCCTTCGCCTTTGAACCGGCTTTGAGGTGGGGAGTGAACCTCTCTCCCCGCGACACCGTCCTAGAGGGCGCAATGTCGCCGGATGCCCGAAACGGCACCGGACACAAGGTCTCTCGCAGAACTACGGGATGCGATGTCTGTCAGGATAGATGGGGAAAAGTCGGGCGAGGTTCCGGAGCGACAAGGAGTACACCGCATACTCCACGGCCCGCGTCCGGAGTCCGTCCCTGCACTGGTCGCCAGGGCCTGCACGCTCGTAGGGGTCCTGGACATTGCCGCAGGCGTCTTCCCGCGCTTCCGGCACAGCCGCATGCACCGCATCGTCGAGGTTCTGCCCGGAGCGTTCGGTCCGTTCGCGGCCGCGCTGTCGCTGTGCGCCGGCGTCCTGCTGCTCCTCCTCGCGCACGGGCTGCGGCGGCGCAAGCGCAGGGCATGGCGTGCGGCCGTGCTTCTACTGCCGGCGGGTGCCGTGGCGCAGTTCGTCTACCGCCACTCCGTCATCGGCGTGCTCATCTCAATGGCGCTGCTGCTGCCGCTGCTACGCCATCGAAGGGAGTTCGCGGCCCTGCCCGACCCGCGCAGCCGCTGGCGGGCGCTCGCCAACTTCGTGCTCATGGGCGCCGGTTCACTGGGGCTCGGCCTGATCATCGTCAGCGTCCACACGAACCGCATGGTCGGCGACCCGAGCGTGTCCGACCGCATCGAGCACGTGCTGTACGGCCTGTTCGGCTTCGAGGGCCCGGTCGACTACACCGGCGACACCTCCTGGACGGTGGGTTTCTCGCTCGGCGCGCTCGGTCTGCTGACCGCGGTCACCACGATCTACCTCGCGTTCCGCCCCGAACACCCCGCCGCCCGGCTCACCGAGGAGGACGAGACCCAGCTGCGCGCCCTCCTGGAGAAGCACGGCGCCCGCGACTCGCTCGGCCAGTTCGCGCTCCGCCGCGACAAGGCGGTCGTCTTCTCGCCGAGCGGCAAGGCCGCGGTCACCTACCGCGTCGTCTCCGGCGTGATGCTCGCCAGCGGCGACCCGATCGGCGACGTGGAGGCGTGGCCCGGCGCCATCGAGCGGTTCATGGACGAGGCCAAGGCCCACTCCTGGACCCCCGCGGTCGTGGGCTGCTCGGAGACGGGCGGCGAGGTCTGGACCCGCGAGACCGGCCTGGACGCCCTCGAGCTGGGCGACGAGGCGGTGGTGGACGTCAAGGATTTCTCGCTCACCGGGCGTGCGATGCGCAACGTACGCCAGATGGTGAAGCGCATCGAGCGGGCGGGTTACGAAACCCGGGTACGGCGCATCCGTGACCTCAGCGAGGGCGAGCTGGAGCGGATACGGCACGCGGCCGAGGACTGGCGCGGCACGGACACCGAGCGCGGCTTCTCGATGGCACTCGGCCGCATCGGCGATCCCGCCGACGTCGACTGCCTCATCGCCACGGCGCACAAGCCGGACGCCGCGGAAGGCCCGTACGGCGATCTGAAGGCGATCCTGCACTTCGTCCCGTGGGGCACCGACGGTGTCTCGCTGGACCTGATGCGCCGGGACCGCTCCGCCGACCCGGGGATGAACGAACTGCTCATCGTGGCCGCCCTCCAGGCTGCCCCGAAGCTCGGGATAGAGCGCGTCTCGCTGAACTTCGCGATGTTCCGCGCGGCCCTGGCCCGCGGCGAGAAGATCGGCGCGGGACCGGTGCTGCGGGCCTGGCGGGGACTGCTGGTCTTCCTCTCCCGCTGGTTCCAGATCGAGTCACTGTACAAGTTCAACGCGAAGTTCCAGCCGCGCTGGGAGCCGCGCTTCGTGGTGTACGCGTCCTCCCGCGACCTGCCGCGCATCGGCCTGGCCATGATGCAGGCGGAGGGCTTCGTGAACCTGGCGCTGCCGCGTCTGCTGCGCCGCGCCGCCCCGGTGCAGCGCCCCTGCGCCCACACGGTGGCGGAGCACGGGGTCCGGGCGGCCTGATCGGCCCGGGCCCGGGCGGGCTCCCGTGTCCGCCCCCTGGCAGGTTCGAGACGAGCCAGCCTGAGGCAGGTCCGGTCCCGGAAGATCCGGGCGAGGGCTCCGTCCGCCCAGCTCGGGAGCCCTCGCCCGGACGCCCACCCACCGGACCGTCCCCCAGGTACCCCGCCTCCCCCAGGCCACACCTGCGACTGCCGCGCCCCGGCGGCACCGGCCCCCGCACCCGGCCCGATCCGGCCTTCGTCCCGGACCCGCGGGCCCGGGGCGGAGCCGTCGGGGGCCTACGCTGAACATATGAGCACGAAGACCGGGCGGGGCCACGTGGCGGGCCTTCCGACATGGGACCGCTGCGCGGTCATGGGCGTCGTCAACGTCACCCCCGACTCCTTCTCCGACGGCGGCCGCTGGTTCGACACCACCGCCGCCGTCAAGCACGGCCTCGACCTGGTCGCGCAGGGCGCCGACCTCGTGGACGTCGGCGGCGAGTCCACCCGCCCCGGAGCCACCCGCGTCGACGAGACCGAAGAGCGCAGGCGTGTCGTCCCCGTCGTCCGCGGCCTCGCCTCCGAGGGCGTCACGGTCTCCGTGGACACCATGCGCGCCTCCGTCGCCGAACAGGCCCTCGCCGCCGGCGCCGCCCTCGTCAACGACGTCAGCGGCGGCCTCGCGGACCCCGCGATGGTCCCCGTCGTCGCGGCCTCCGGAGCCCCCTTCGTGGTGATGCACTGGCGCGGCTTCCTGGAGGGAGGCAACGTCAAGGGCGTCTACGAGGACGTCGTCTCCGAGGTCGTCGACGAACTCCACGCGCGCGTGGAGGCCGTGCTGGAGGGCGGTGTCGGCCCCGACCGGATCGTCGTCGACCCCGGTCTCGGCTTCTCCAAGCAGGCCGAGCACGATCTGGCGCTGCTCGCCCACCTCGACCGCCTGCACACCCTGGGTCATCCCCTGCTGGTCGCCGCCTCCCGCAAGCGGTTCCTGGGCCGTGTGCTGGCCGGCCCCGAGGGAGCGCCGCCGCCCGCCCGCGAGCGCGACGCCGCCACGGCCGCCGTATCCGCACTCGCCGCCCAGGCCGGCGCGTGGGCAGTGCGCGTGCACGAGGTCCACGCGACGGCGGACGCGGTACGCGTCGCACGCGCCGTCGAGTCCGCGCGCGCGGCCGAACCCGCGCCGGGCAGCGGCCCCGACGGCGGCCGCCCGGGCACCGGATCCGCCGAAGGAGCCCGGTGAGCGGCCCCCACACCGATGTCGAACAGGTCGAGCAGGCCAACACCGCCTTCTACGAGGCGATGGAGCGCGGTGACTTCGAGGAGCTGTCCTCGCTCTGGCTGACGCCGGCCGACCTGGGCGTCGACGAGGAGTACCACGACCCGGCGGACGCCGGCGTGATCTCCTGCGTCCACCCCGGCTGGCCCGTGCTGACCGGCCGCGGCGAGGTGCTGCGGTCGTACGCCCTGATCATGGCGAACACGGACTACATCCAGTTCTTCCTCACGGACGTCCATGTGTCGGTGACCGGCGACACCGCCCTGGTGAGCTGCACCGAGAACATCCTCAGCGGCGGTCCGGCCCCGGAGGAGGGCGAGGAGCTGGGCCCTCTCGTCGGCCAGATCGTCGTCGCCACGAACGTGTTCCGGCGCACCCCCG
The DNA here is from genome assembly GCF_042889625.1 of Streptomyces sp. NPDC002573. NCBI lineage: Bacteria > Bacillati > Actinomycetota > Actinomycetes > Kitasatosporales > Streptomycetaceae > Streptomyces > Streptomyces sp. NPDC002573. The sequence goes on from NZ_JBIARC010000012.1 coordinate 58,490, forward strand.
ACGGCTGGAAGCTCTGGTCCCACCACGCCTCCCCGGTGCTGACCGAGTCCACCGACGAAGAGGACGACGACTCGTCGGCGTAAGCAGGTGGCATAAGCCGCCGGATTGGGTAGGCGGCCTGACGTGGCGGGAATCACCTACCTCCGGGTAGGGATCAGCTATCGCCCCGTAAGCCACCCTATTCCCCAGGGAAAACGCCCGATGAAGGCTTCGGCCATGGCAAGGGAGCGTGCTTCCGGGAGCAAACGCTGTCGGTCCCCGCAGGTAGATTCGTTCGCGGCTGGTGCACCGAGCGCACTCGGCGCGCACCTGTCGCTACCGACGATTGCAGGAGTGATTCGCGTGGATCGTGTCGCGCTGCGCGGCCTGAAGGCCCGCGGGCACCACGGCGTGTTCCCCAGGGAGCGCGAAGAGGGGCAGACCTTCATCGTGGACCTGGTCCTGGGCCTGGACACGCGGGCGGCCGCGGCCGACGACGACCTGTCGAAGACCGTGCACTACGGCATCGTCGCCGAGGAGGTTGTGGCCCTGGTCGAGGGAGAGCCCGTCGACCTCATCGAGACCCTCGCCGAGCGCATCGCCCACGTCTGCCTCAAGCACGCCCCCGTCCGCGAGGTCGAGGTCTGCGTGCACAAACCGGACGCACCGATCACGGTCCCGTTCGACGACGTGACCGTCACCATCTCCCGGAGCCGAGTATGAGCGCCTTCTTCGCCGGGGGTCAGAGCGACCCGACCGTACAGCCGGTGCCCGCTTCCGTGGTGGAGCGCGTGGACGCCGCCGACACGACCCTGCAGAACCCCAAACGCGCCGTGATCTCCATCGGCTCGAACCTGGGCAACCGTCTGGAGAACCTCCAGGGCGCCATCGACGCCTTGGAGGACACCCCGGGCGTCCGCGTCAAGGCGGTCTCCCCGGTGTACGAGACGGAGCCGTGGGGCGTGGCCCCGGGCAGCCAGCCGACGTACTTCAACGCGGTGGTCGTGGTGAAGACCACGCTGCCCCCGTCCTCGCTCCTGGAGCGGGCGCACGCCGTGGAGGAGGCCTTCCACCGGGTGCGGGACGAGCGCTGGGGCGCGCGCACCCTGGACGTGGACATCATCTCGTACGCGGAAGTCGTCTCCGGCGACCCGGTGCTGACGCTCCCCCACCCGCGCGCCCACGAGCGGGCCTTCGTCCTCGCCCCCTGGTACGACCTGGACCCCGCGGCCCAGCTCCCCGCCCGGGGTCCGGTGGCCGATCTGCTCGCCGCCGTCACCCGTGAAGGCGTCATCCCCCGCCCCGACCAGGAACTCCGGCTGCCGGAATAGTCGTTAAGGTCTACCGGGCCGGGATGCTCCCGGCTCCACGACCGCGGACGGGCGACCGTCCGGCTGACGAAGGGGCATCGTGAGAGAGCTGCGCATCAGGACGCTGGCAGCGGTGTTCGTGGTGGCCGGAGTGCTGTCCTGGGCGGCGGCCCGCCTGTGGAGCGCGGTGGACACACTCCCGCGGGTCCCCCTGGCCGCGCCTGTCGTCCTCGCCCTGATCGCCGTGGTGCTGCTGGCCACGGCGCTCTCCCTGCGCACCCGGTTCAAGGCCCAGCGGGAGCGCCGCCCGGAGGCGAAGGGCGTCGACCCGCTGATGGCGGCCCGAGCGGTCGTTTTCGGCCAGGCGAGCGCCCTCGTCGCGGCCCTGGTCGCCGGGATGTACGGCGGGGCGGGTGTCTTCCTCCTGGAGTCCCTGGACATCCCCGCGATGCGCGACCAGGCCATCTACGCAGGCTTCTCGGTCATTGCGGGGATCGCCGTCATAGCGGCCGCCTTCTTCCTGGAGCGCGTCTGCCGCCTCCCGGACGACGACGAGCAGAACGGCGACACGACATCGGTGTCCTAGGCCGCGGCGGCCCGTTGTTCCGGGCCGCGGCGCCGACGCCGGCTCAGCGCGCCATGATGAGGCTCATCGCCTCGTTGCGCGTGGCCGCGTCCCGCAGCTGACCGCGCACAGCCGAGGTGATCGTCTTCGCGCCGGGCTTGCGGATGCCGCGCATCGACATGCACATGTGCTCGCACTCGACGACGACGATCACCCCGCGCGGCTCCAGGATCTCCATGAGCGAGTCGGCGATCTGCGTCGTCAGGCGCTCCTGCACCTGCGGGCGGCGCGCGAACACGTCCACGAGCCGGGCCAGTTTCGACAGACCCGTGATCTTTCCGCTGGTGGCGGGGATGTAGCCGACGTGGGCGACGCCCCTGAACGGCACGAGATGGTGCTCACAGGTCGAGAACACCTCGATGTCCTTCACCAGCACCATCTCGTCATGGCCGATGTCGAAGGTCGTCGTGAGGACGTCCTCCGGCTTCTGCCACAGACCGGCGAATATCTCCCGGTACGCCCGGGCCACCCGTCCCGGAGTCTCGCGCAGGCCCTCCCGGTCCGGGTCCTCTCCGACGGCGATGAGCAGCTCCCGCACGGCGTTCTCCGCGCGCTTCTCGTCGAACTCGCCAATCGTGCCCTCGCCGTCCAGCGTCACCGGGTCGGTCATGTGGTGCCTCGTTCCTGCGCCTGCGACGCGCTCCCACCGCGCGTCTGATGGGCGGCCTGAAGGAAAGGCCGCGCCCCCCAGGCTAAAACCCTGGGGGGCGCGGCAGAAATTCCGGGCCTTACGGGGCCCTCGGGGAGGGATCGGTCAGCTCTCCCGGCGGTCCTCCGGAGCCGCGTCGGCGGGGAGGGCCTCGGTCGCGTTGGCGATCGCCGGGGTCGCGCCGTTCGCTCCGTTCGTCAGTGCCAGCTCCTTCGGGGAGAGCACCGGCGGGCGGGTCGACGGCGTGCGGCGCGAGGAGCCGGTCCAGGCGGGCCGCGGCGGGCGCTTGACGATCGGGGCGAAGATCTCGGCGATCTCCTCCTTGCCCAGCGTCTCCTTCTCGAGCAGCGCGAGCACCAGGTTGTCGAGGACGTCGCGGTTCTCGACCAGGATCTCCCAGGCCTCGTTGTGCGCGTTCTCGATGAGCTTCTTGACTTCCTCGTCCACGAGCGCGGCGACCTCTTCCGAGTAGTCGCGCTGGTGAGCCATCTCACGTCCGAGGAACGGCTCGGTGTTGTCGCCGCCGAACTTGATCGCGCCGAGACGCTCGGTCATGCCGTACTGCGTGACCATCGCGCGGGCCGTGGAGGTGGCCTTCTCGATGTCGTTCGCGGCGCCCGTGGTCGGGTCGTGGAAGACGAGCTCCTCGGCCGCGCGGCCGCCCAGCATGTAAGCGAGCTGGTCCAGCATCTCGTTGCGCGTCGTGGAGTACTTGTCCTCGTCCGGGAGCACCATCGTGTAGCCGAGTGCGCGGCCGCGGGACAGGATCGTGATCTTGTGGACCGGGTCGGAGTTCGGCGAGGCCGCCGCGACCAGGGCGTGGCCGCCCTCGTGGTACGCGGTGATCTTCTTCTCCTTGTCCGACATGATCCGGGTCCGCTTCTGCGGGCCCGCGACCACGCGGTCGATCGCCTCGTCCAGCATCTGATTGTCGATCAGCTTGCGGTCGCTGCGGGCCGTGAGCAGGGCCGCCTCGTTCAGCACGTTCGACAGGTCGGCGCCGGTGAAGCCGGGGGTGCGGCGGGCGACGGCCGACAGGTCGACGTCCGGGGCGACCGGCTTGCCCTTCTGGTGGACCTTGAGGATCTCCAGACGGCCCTGCATGTCCGGGCGGTCGACCGCGATCTGGCGGTCGAAGCGGCCGGGGCGCAGGAGGGCCGGGTCGAGGATGTCGGGGCGGTTCGTGGCGGCGATGAGGATCACGCCGCCCTTCACGTCGAAGCCGTCCATCTCGACGAGCAGCTGGTTCAGCGTCTGCTCGCGCTCGTCGTGACCGCCGCCGAGGCCCGCGCCGCGGTGACGGCCGACCGCGTCGATCTCGTCGACGAAGACGATCGCCGGGGCGTTCGCCTTGGCCTGCTCGAACAGGTCACGGACTCGGGAGGCACCGACACCGACGAACATCTCGACGAAGTCGGAACCCGAGATCGAGTAGAAGGGGACGCCCGCCTCGCCCGCGACGGCACGCGCGAGCAGCGTCTTGCCCGTACCGGGAGGGCCGTAGAGGAGAACACCCTTGGGGATCTTGGCTCCGACGGCCTGGAACTTGGCCGGCTCCTGGAGGAACTCCTTGATCTCGTGGAGTTCCTCGACCGCCTCGTCCGCGCCCGCGACGTCCGCGAAGGTCGTCTTCGGGGTGTCCTTGGTGATGAGCTTCGCCTTGGACTTCCCGAAGTTCATGACCCGGGATCCGCCGCCCTGCATCTGGTTCATCAGGAACAGGAAGACGACCACGATCAGGACGAAGGGCAGCAGAGAGAGCAGGATCCCGACGAACGGGTTCTGCTTGGACGGCGAGACCGTGTAGCCGTCCGGGATCTGCTTGGTCTGGTACTTGTCCTGAAGGATGTTGGCCAGGGACACGCCCTGGTTGCCGATGTAGCTCGCCTGGATCTTCGAGCTGCCCTGGACCTTCTGGCCGTCCTTCAGGGAGACCTTGATGATCTGCTCGTCGCCGGTGGTCAGCTTGGCCGACTGGACCTTGTTCTCATTGATCGCCGCCACGACCTGGCCGGTGTCCACCGTCTTGTAGCCGCCGGAAGAGCCGACGACCTGCATCAACACGACCACGGCAAGGACGGCCAGCACGATCCACATGACCGGCCCACGGAAGTATCGCTTCACGTCCATCCATACGGAGCGGTGCCGCCCCGTCCCTCCTGCCATAGTGAGTTTGATAAAGACAGTTCTTCTGACGGTACCCCAGGATTGTCACCCGCAGCCGCGGGGACCGCTGGCAATACCGTCCACGCATGCTCCAACGGCGCGAGACCCGCTGGGGTTCCCGAACGTCCTGAAAGTGCCCGGACCTCGGGTTCGGCCGCCGTCGCCGACGGCCGGACTGCTGAGGCTCAGCCGCCGTAGACGTGGGGCGCGAGCGTACCGACGAACGGAAGGTTGCGGTACTTCTCCGCGTAGTCGAGGCCGTAGCCCACGACGAACTCGTTCGGGATGTCGAAGCCGACCCACTCGACGTCGATGGCGACCTTGGCCGCATCCGGCTTGCGCAGCAGCGTGCACACCTTCAGGGATGCGGGCTCGCGCGAGCCGAGGTTGGAGATCAGCCAGGACAGCGTCAGACCGGAGTCGATGATGTCCTCGACGATCAGGACGTGCCTGCCCTTGATGTCGGTGTCGAGGTCCTTGAGGATCCGCACGACACCGGAGGACTGGGTGCCCGCGCCGTAGGAGGACACGGCCATCCAGTCCATGGTGAGCGGGGTGGACAGCGCCCGGGCGAGGTCCGCCATGACCATCACCGCGCCCTTGAGGACACCGACGATCAGCAGGTCCTTGCCCGCGTACTCCGCGTCGATCTTCGCGGCCAGCTCAGCCAGCTTCGCGTCGATCTCTTCCTTGGTGATGAGCACCTGCTGGAGGTCGGCACCCATGTCTTTCGCGTCCACCCGCATCACTTTCGGTCGTCCCGCCGCTCTGATTGCCCGCTCGCCCCCGGGGCGCCTGTGCCGCTGTGGACGGTCACCCGTCCGCGGACACCCGCGCGGGGGCAGCCGCACCGGCTGCAGCCCTCACGGCCGGTGTCCACTGTCCCTCGCGACAGCGGCACGCCCCTTCGGCTCGCTCGCGCGGCTGACCGGTCCCACCCCGAAGGGGTGACCGGGCGCCTCCCGAAGGGGGCGGGTTTTCAGCCGTGCCGAATCACCAGTCTGCCACCCTGACGCTGGGCGACGACTTTGCCCGGGAGATTGATGGCTCCCTGGCCGCGCCAACCGGTGATCAGCCGGTCCACTTCCTCGATGTGACGGGCGAAGAGGGAACCGGCCGGAGCGCCCGCCTCGATGGCGGCGCGGCGCAGGATCCTGCGGCGCACGGCGGGGGGCAGGGTGTAGAGCTTCGCGCACTCCAGGAGGCCGGCGGCGTCGCGTACGGCGGTCTCCGCCTGACTGGCCCAGGCGTCGAGCGCGTCGGCGTCGTCGCGGGAGAGCTGGGCCGTACGGGCGAGGGCTTCGACGACGCCCTTGCCGAGCGCCTTCTCCAGGGCGGGCAGGCCCTCGTGGCGGAGCCGGGAGCGGGTGAAGGCGGGGTCCGTGTTGTGGGGGTCGTCCCAGACGGGCAGGGCCTGGGCCATGCAGGCCTTGCGGGCGGTCTGCCGGTCGAGATGCAGGAAGGGGCGGCGGTAACGGCCGCCGGCCCCCGAGACCGCGGCCATGCCCGACAGGGAGCGGACGCCGGAGCCGCGGGCGAGGCCGAGCAGGACGGTTTCGGCCTGGTCGTCGCGGGTGTGGCCGAGGAGGACCGCGCAGGCGCCGTGGCGCTCGGCGGTGGCGTCCAGGGCGGCGTAGCGCGCGTCACGGGCGGCGGCCTCGGGACCTCCGGCGCGTCCGACGCTCACGGCGACGGAGTCGACGGGGTCGAGGCCCAGCTCGCGCAGGCGCAGGACCACCTCGTCGGCGCGCAGGTCGGAGCCCGCCTGCAGTCCGTGGTCGATGGTGATGCCGCCGGCCCGGATGCCGAGTTTGGGGGCCTCGAACGCGAGAGCGGAGGCGAGCGCCATCGAGTCGGCGCCCCCCGAGCATGCCACGAGCACGAGCGGCTCGACGGGGCGCTCGTGGAAGGCGGAACGGCCGCTCAGTTGTGCTATCCGCCCGGTGTTCTGTGCCGAGGTCTGCTCGGTGAGGATGTCGTGTAGGACGCGGCGGACCGCCAGGCGTATCGCCGCGACCGCAGGATGGGGACCCATGTCCGGTTCCCTTCATGAAGTTGTCGGGGGGTGAACCCGATCGCTGGTCACTCAGAGTGTGTAGATGGTGACAGAAACGGGCCGTTCCCCGAGCATTGCACGCCTACGCATGGCCCACGGTCCCTCGGACGAGTGATTGGCGGGGCGTTCACCTGCCGACGGCCGGATTCGTTTCACCCCGCTCGCGCACGGCTCACGGCTCCGCCCTGCGATGCACCCGCGCGACCCAGTCCGCCGGTTTGGCGATCTCCGCCTTGGTGGGGAGCGTGTTGGGAGAGGTCCACACCCGGTTGAAGCCGTCCATGCCGACCTGCTCGACGACCGCCCGCACGAACTGCTCGCCGTCGCGGTACTGCCTGAGCTTGGCGTCCAGGCCCAGCAGCTTGCGCAGGGCGAGGTCCAGGCGGGACGCACCCCTGGCGCGGCGCTGCTGGAACTTCTCGCGGATCTCGGCGACGGACGGCACCACGTCCGGGCCGACGCCGTCCATCACGAAGTCCGCGTGGCCTTCCAGGAGGGACATCACGGCGGTCAGCCGCCCGAGGATCTCCCGCTGGGCGGGCGTCTGCACGAGTTCCACGAGCGAGTGACCGTCGTCGCCCTCCTCGCCCTCCGTGCGTCCCCCGGCGAGCGACTGGACCGCTTCCCTGATGCGCTCCAGGACCGTCATGGGGTCGACATCGGTCTCCCCCAGGAAAGACTGGATTTCGCCCTCGAGGTGATCGCGCAGCCAGGGCACCGCCGTGAACTGCGTGCGGTGCGTCTCCTCGTGCAGGCACACCCACATGCGGAAGTCGTGGGGCTGGACGTCCAGCTCGCGTTCCACGTGCACGATGTTCGGCGCGACCAGCAGAAGACGGCCGCCGCCGTTCTCGCCCGCGGGCAGTTCGCGCGTGGCCGGGGCGAAGGTCTCGTACTGGCCGAGCACCCGGGAGGACAGGAACGACAGCAGCATGCCCAGTTCCACACCGGTGACCTTGCCGCCGACGGCACCGAGGACGACTCCGCCGGGGGTGCCCCCGCGCCGCTGCTCCATCTTGTCGAGGAGAGGCTTGAGGATCTCCCGGAACCCGGCGACGTTCGCCCGGACCCAGCCGGGCCGGTCGACGACGAGGACAGGGGTGTCGTGGACGCCCGCCTCCCCCATACGAGTAAAGCCCCGGACATGTTCCTCCGAGGCCTTCGCGTGGCGCCGCAGCTCCGCGACGACGGCACGGGCCTCGTCGCGGCTCACCTCGGGGCCCGGCCGCACGAGCCGGGTCGCGGTCGCCACCGCGAGATTCCAGTCGACCATCCCAGCAGATCCCGCACCACCGATGCTCGTCATGCGTCAACGGTACGTGAGCGGCGCCACTCCGGGCAGGGCAGCGCAACGCGGGACGATGCGCCGGAGGGGCGGTGCACCGCAGGGGGTGGCGCGTCCGTCGGGCCGCGCACCGCAGGGGCGGCGCCTCAGCGGCAGCCGCAGCCCGCCAGCTGCGCCGCCGTACGGTCCAGGGCCGTCCGGGCGGCCGTCTGGTCCATCGAACCGTCCGTCAGGAAGGCGAACGCCAGCAGCCGGCCGTCGGCGTCGACCACCGTCCCGGCGAGGGTGTTGACGCCCGTCAGCGTGCCCGTCTTGGCCCGTACGAGTCCGGTGCCCGAACGTTCCGCTGCATCGGCGTAGCGGTCGCTGAGGGTGCCCGTGAAACCGGCCACCGGCAGCCCGGTCAGGACCGTACGGAGTTCGGGGTGGGAGGCGGAGCCGGCGGTGGCGAGCAGGGACGTCAGCAGGTCCGCCGTGAGCCGGTCGTCGCGGTTCAGCCCGCTGCCGTCGTGGAACGCCGCGCCCGCGAGCGGGAGCCGGAGCCTGCCGAGCTGGGCGGCGATCGCGGCGGCACCCCCGTCGAAGCTCGGCTTGCCACCGGTGGCCAGGGCGGTCTGGCGCGCGAGGGTCTCGGCGATGTCGTTGTCGCTGTTGGTGAGCATCCGCTCGACCACGGCGGACAGGGGCGGCGACTGGACCGAGGCGACGGTCTCGGCGCGGGGCGTGGCCTTCGCCGCCGGGACGGCGGAGGCGGAGGTCTTGATGCCGCGCTCGCGCAGCAGACCGGCGAAGGTGCGGGCCGCGTCCCCGGCCGGGTCCGTGCTGCGGTCGGCGGGCCCGTCGGTGGAGTCGCCCCGGCGGCCCTCGTCGGCCGTCAGAGCCATGACCGGGGCCAGGTTGGGGTTGACCCCGATGGGGTGCAGCGCACTGCCCGTGAACAGCGAGGCGTCGTAGGCGAGCGAGACCGAGGCCAGACGGCGCTTCTTCAGGGCGGCGGCGGTCGTGTCGGCGAGGGTGCGCAGGCTCGCCCAGCCGTCGGCCTCGGCGCGGGCCGTCAGCGTCGGGTCGCCCCCGCCGACGAGCACCAGCTTGTCGGTGCCGGGCTCCAGCACGGTGCGGGTGGTGAAGCGGTGGTCGGGGCCGGCCGCGGAGAGCACCGCCACCGCGGTGGCGATCTTGGTGGTGGAGGCGGGGGTCAGCGCGTCGTCCGCGTTCTTGCCGTACAGGCGCTTGCCGGTGGCGATGTCGACCACGACGGCGGAGCGCCGTGAGCCGAGGGAGGGATCCTGGAGCAGCTTGTCGAGGGCGGCCGCCAGGGAGCGTACGCCGGGCGCCGACTGGAGTGTGGTGACGGCGCCGACGCCGGCCAGCACGGGCGCGGCGCTCGGCGCGGACGCCGGTTCCTGCGCCGCCGCGCCGGCGCCCCGCCCGTGATCTGCGCCACCCTCGCGGTCCCACGCTGCGGCCCGGTTGCGCTCGGCCGTACGCTGGCCGGAGGAGTCCCAGGGACCGGCAGCACTCGCGGCCCCGACCGCGAGCGCCAGGCCCACGACGGCGGCGACAGTCGCCAGCTGCGGGGTGGTGAGCCTCCCGGCACGCGGGCGCGCGAGCTGCGCGACCCGTGTGACGTGCGGTTTCACCGTTCCGGTGAACCGTGCCACGCGTGGTCTCACGGTCTCGGCGACCCGCCACGTACGGGGTCGTACGGCCCGGGCCAGGCGCGCGAGGCGCGGTCTCACGGCCTGCGCGGCCCGCGCCAGACGCGGCCCCGCGGCCCGCCAGGCCCTCAGCTCCGGCACGACCACCAGCCCCTTTCGCGATCACACACCTGCGTGAGGGACACTTAACCACCAGAACTATGTGCTGATCATGGAGGAGCCACCGGTGGAGTTCGACGTCACGATCGAGATCCCGAAGGGTTCGCGGAACAAGTACGAGGTGGACCACGAGACCGGTCGTATCCGCCTGGACCGTCGACTTTTCACCTCGACCAGCTACCCGGCCGACTACGGCTTCGTCGAGAACACTCTCGGCGAGGACGGTGACCCGCTGGACGCGCTGGTCATCCTCGAGGAGCCGACCTTCCCGGGCTGCCTCATCAAGTGCCGCACCATCGGCATGTTCCGGATGACGGACGAGGCCGGCGGCGACGACAAGCTGCTGTGCGTGCCGGCGTCCGACCCGCGCGTGGAGCACCTGCGGGACATCCACCACGTCTCCGAGTTCGACCGCCTGGAGATCCAGCACTTCTTCGAGGTCTACAAGGACCTGGAGCCCGGCAAGTCCGTCGAGGGTGCCAACTGGGTGGGCCGCTCGGACGCCGAGGCCGAGATCGAGCGCTCGTACAAGCGCTTCAAGGAGCACGGCGGCCACTGACCCCCGCAGTCGACCACGGGCCGCGTGATCCCCACAGGGTGACGCGGCCCGTTCGCGTACCGCCCCTGCACATACTGAGGCGTACAGGTGGTACGGAGCGGACAGGCTGAGGCGTACGGGGGGTACGCCGGGGACAGGCTGAGGCGTACGGGAAGTGCGCGAGGGACGCAGACTCGGGGGACACGGGCTGAGGGAAGGCAAGAGGGAAGCAGGTGTCGGAGCCGGACACGGAGGACCGCAAGCCGCGGTCGGACGAGGCGAGGAGCGCGTACCCGTCCCCTGGGCGGGACGGCGACGACTCCGTGGTCACGTCCGAGTTCACGATCCCGCTGGGGATCCCGCAGCCCACGGGCGGCGTCGCCGACTCCTCGACGACCTCCGAGTTCGCCGTCCCTCAGGGCCTCGATGTGCCGGCCGTAGGCACGGAGCCGGAGACGACGTCCGAGTTCGCCGTCCCGGACGGCCTGGAGGTCCCCCAGCTGCCCGCGGCCGAGCCGGAGGGATCGGCGTTCAGCCCGCCGAGCACCTACAGCGTCCGGCACGCCCCGGCCGCCTTCACCCCGCCGTCCGGCATCCCCGCGGTCCGGCTGGCCGAGGAGGCGCCCTGGCAGGACCGTATGCGCACGATGCTGCGCCTGCCGGTCGCCGAGCGGCCCGCGCTGGAGCCCGTGCACAAGATCGGCGAGACGGGCCCCGCCGTGCCCCGCGTGCTCGACCTGACCCTCCGTATCGGCGAACTGCTGCTGGCGGGCGGCGAGGGCGCCGAGGACGTGGAGGCCGCGATGTTCGCGGTCTGCCGGTCCTACGGGCTGGACCGCTGCGAGCCGACCGTCACCTTCACGCTGCTGTCCGTCTCGTACCAGCCGTCCCTGGTGGAAGACCCCGTGTCGGCGTCGCGGACGGTCCGCCGCCGCGGCACGGACTACACCCGCCTGGCCGCCGTCTTCCGGCTCGTGGACGACCTCAGCGACCCGGGGACCGCGATCTCCCTGGAGGAGGCCTACCGCCGGCTCGCCGAGATACGCCGTAACCGGCACCCCTACCCCGGCTGGGTGCTGACCGGGGCGAGCGGGCTGCTCGCCGGTGCGGCCTCCGTCCTCGTCGGCGGTGACCTCCTGGTCTTCATCGCCGCGGCGATCGGCGCGATGCTCGGCGACCGGCTGGCGTGGCTGTGCGCCGGGCGCGGACTGCCGGAGTTCTACCAGTTCACGGTGGCCGCGATGCCACCGGCCGCGATCGGCGTCGCGCTCACGGTCGCCCATGTCGACGTGAACGCGTCCGCCGTGATCACCGGTGGTCTGTTCGCGCTGCTGCCCGGACGGGCCCTGGTGGCGGGCGTGCAGGACGGTCTGACCGGCTTCTACATCACCGCGGCGGCCCGCCTGCTCGAAGTCATGTACTTCTTCGTGGGCATCGTCATCGGTGTGCTGCTGATCCTCTACTTCGGGGTGAAGCTGGGCGCCGAGCTGAACCCGGACGCCGCCCTGAGCCTCTCCGAGCGGCCGGTCGTGCAGATCATCGCGTCGATCCTGCTGTCCATGACCTTCGCGATCCTGCTCCAGCAGGAACGATCGACCGTGCTGCTGGTGGCCCTCAACGGAGGGGTCGCCTGGTGCGTGTACGGCGCCATGCACTACCCCGGCGGTCTCTCGCCGGTCGCCTCCACGGCCGTCGCGGCCGGTCTGGTGGGCCTGTTCGGACAGCTGCTGTCGCGCTACCGTTTCGCCTCCGCGCTGCCGTACACGACCGCCGCCATCGGGCCCCTGCTGCCCGGTTCGGCGACCTACTTCGGGCTGCTGTCGATGGCCCAGAACCATGTCGACAAGGGCCTGGTGTCCCTGGCGAAGGCCGCCTCCCTCGCCATGGCCATCGCCATCGGTGTGAACCTCGGGTCGGAGATCTCCCGGCTTTTCCTACGGATTCCGGGCGGTTCCGCGGAGGGACGCCGGGCGGCCAAACGGACGCGCGGCTTCTGACGCACGCTCCGGGGCCCTGACCACAGGGCCCCGGCTCAGTTCTGCGGGTAGCCCTGGCCGTAGGGGTTCGACTGCTGAGGGTGCTGGGGGTGCTGCGGCTGCTGAGGGTGCTGCGGCTGCGCATAGCCCTGGTCGGAGCCGTACGGCTGCTGCTGCGGCTGCTGGTAGCCCTGGGGGTGCTGCTGGGCGTAGGGCTGCTGCTGGGGCCGGCCGTAGTACTCGTCGTAGCCCTGGTTCGTGCCGTACGGCTGCTGGGCCTGCCCGGCGTGGTGCTGGTCGCCGTACGTCTGGCCCTGGTGCTCGTACGCCTGGTCCGGCCGGCCGTAGGCCTGGCTCTGGTCCTGGTGGGCCGGCGGCACGGCGCGCAGCCGCGTCGTCGCGTCGTCCATGACCGGCTGCTGCCCGAAGGGCGGCTGCTGGAGGGGCGACTGCTGCGCGGCCGGGGTCTGCGCCGGCTCATTCTTGGCCTTGGCGCGGGCCCGCAGGAACTCGATGGCGATCGGGACGACCGAGACGAGGACGATCAGGATGAGGATCGCCTCGATGTTGTTCTTGACGAAGCCGATGTTGCCCAGCCAGGAGCCGAGCAGGGTGACGCCCGCGCCCCACAGGACGCCGCCGATGACGTTGAAGATCAGGAACGAGCGGTACCGCATGCCGCTGACGCCGGCGACGATCGGCGTGAACGTGCGCACGACGGGCACGAAGCGGGCCAGCACCAGGGACTTCGGGCCGTACTTCTCGAAGAACTCGTGGGCCTTGGTGACGTTCTCCTGCTTGAAGAGGCGGGAGTTCGGCCGGTTGAAGAGCGAGGGTCCGACCTTCTTGCCGAACATGAAGCCCGCCTGGTCGCCCAGGATCGCGGCGACGCAGATCAGCGCTATGGCTCCCGCCAGGGGAAAGTCCATCTGATGCGAGGTGATCAGCAGACCGCAGGTGAACAGCAGCGAGTCGCCCGGCAGGAAGAAGCCGATGAGCAGTCCGGACTCGGCGAAGACGACTAGGAGCAGGCCCCAGACCCCGAAGGTGTTCAAGAGGTGGTTCGGATCCAGCCAGCTCGGGCCGAGGGCAAGCGTCATCACGGTTCCGGGCTCCTGAAGGGGTGAAGGGAGGTGCGGCACCCTGACGGGCGGCCGGCACCACGGCGATGGCCGGACAAAGCTATCAACGGACGGTGTCCCCACCGGGTTCCACCGGTGTCTCCAGGATGCACTGTGCGTGCAGTAGGACGGTAAGGAGCACCGGCCCTGACTGCGGGAGCCGGCGCCCCTTACCGCGGCTGTCCCGCGCTCACCCCTCGTGACGGTCCGCGTTCGCCGCGATCGCGTCCCTGAGGTGCTCGGCGAGACCCGGCCGCATGGCGTCGTAGAACGCCTTGAAACGCTCGTCGGAGACGTACATCTCGCCGAGACAGCGGTGCAGCTCGTACGAGCAGTCGTAGAACCAGGTGCAGATGTGCTGCCGGTGTTCCTCGGCCAGGTCCATGGCCCGCTCCCCGGACGCGGGTTCCCCGGCGGCCATCAGGGCGTCGTAGCGCTCGCCCCAGGCGGCCACCTCGTCCTGGACGCGCTTCCAGTCGTCCTTGGTGTACCGCGCGGTGCGCCGCTGCGACTCGGCGTACTCGGACGTGCCGCCCCAGCGGCGCTCGGCCTCCTCCGCGTACTGCTCCGGGTCTCTGTCCCCGAACACCTCGAACCTCTCCTCGGGCGTGAGATCGATGCCCATCTCGCGTGCCTCCATGGCGTGCTCCACGGCCGCCGCCATCTTCTGCAGTCTCTCGATCCGGGCGGTTAGCAGTTCATGCTGCCGGCGCAGATGCGCGCGCGGGTCCGCGTCCGGATCGTCGAGCAGGGCGGCGACCTCTTCGAGCGGAAAGCCCAGTTCCCGGTAGAACAGGATCTGCTGCAACCGGTCGAGGTCGGCGTCACCGTAACGCCGGTGACCGGCGTGGGTGCGCTCACCGGGTACGAGCAGGCCGATCTCGTCGTAGTGGTGCAGCGTGCGCACCGTCACACCGGCGAAATCGGCCACCTGGCCGACCGAGTAACTCACTTCCGCTCCCTTCTGGGTACGCATGCCAGGCTCGGGCCTCACGCCACGTGAGGTGCAAGGCGCATTTTCCCGGGCGCCACGGAACACCCGGAACACCCTGAATGCCCATGAATGCCGTGAATGCACTTGATGCGGGCGGCGCCCTGAGTGCACGGAACGCCCGCGCGCCAGGGCATTCATGAGGTTTTGCCCGCCTATGGTGGGCCCGTGGCCCAGGACACCGTGCGACAGGCACCCGTCGCCCCGGCGACCCCCGCGCGGGGACTGCTGCCACTGGTTCTCCCGGCGCTCGTCGTCGGGGTCGGAGCCAGCCTCCTCTACCTCGGTGTGAGCGGGCTGGCCACGGAGCTCCAGCACGCCCTGTGGGAGAACCTGCCCGACGCGCTGGGCGTGGGCCGCTACTCGGTGCTCTGGATGCTGGTCGTGCTCACCACGACGGGCGTCCTGGTCGGCCTGGTCGTCTGGAAGGCGCCGGGGCACGCGGGGCCCGACCCGGCGACCCTGGGGCTGGCCGGCACGGCCCCGCTTCCGTACCCCGTCCTCCCGGGGCTGCTGCTGGCCGCCACGCTGATGCTCGCCGGCGGTCCGAGTCTCGGCCCGGAGAACCCGATCCTGTTGGCCAACGCCGCCCTGGCGTTCCGGCTGGGCCGCAGGGCCGCGCCCCGGCTGCCGGGGGAGGCGTGGGCCGGGCTGGGCGAGGCGGCGACCATCGGCGCGCTGTTCGGCACGCCCTTCGCGGCCGCGCTGCTGCTCTCCGAGGCGCTGGCCGGGCGGCCGTTCAGGGGGCTGCTGTGGGACAACGTCTTCGGGCCGCTGGTCGCGGCCGCCGCCGGTGCGCTGACCACCACGCTGCTGGCCCGGCCGAGCTTCGACCTGGATGTGCCCGCGCTGGGCCGGCCCCGCTGGAGCGATCTGGTGAGCGCGATGGCGGTGGCCTCCGCGGTCGCGCTGCTCGGGATGACCGCCGTGTACGCCTTCCCGTACGTCCACGGCGCCTTCCGGCGGCTGCGGCACCCGATGGTGGCCCTTCCGGCGGGCGGGCTCGTGCTGGGGCTCCTCGGCGCCCTCGGCGGCCGTCTGACGCTCTTCAAGGGGCTCGACGAGGTGGCGGTGCTGGCCCGCGACCCCGACGCCTGGTCGGCCGGGCAGTTCGCGACGCTGGCCGTGGTGAAGCTCGCGGCCCTGCTCGTCGCGGCGTCCTGCGGGTTCCGCGGCGGACGCATCTTCCCGTCCGTGTTCATCGGCGCCGCGCTCGGCCTGTGCGCGCACGCGCTCTTCCCGGCCGTGCATCCGTCGGTCGGGGTGGCCGCCGGGGTGCTCGGACTGCTCCTCGCCGTGACCCGGCACGGCTGGATGAGCCTGTTCACGGCCACGGTGCTGGCGCCCTCCCCCGCGATGCCGGCGCTGCTCTGCATCGCGTCCCTGCCGGCCTGGCTCCTGGTCACGGGCCGCCCGCAGATGCAGCTCCGGGAGGACGGGACCGCGCTCCGGTGAACGCCGGCGCGGGAGCGGAACGGGTGTTTCCTTTCCTTACGTTTCACTCGGTGAACGGCGAGGGGCCGGGAACCGATGATGGGACAGGGGCGAGGATCACCGAGGGGCGCGGGCCGCAGGCCGGTCAACCGGCGGGCACCGCCCGTGCGATGAACGAGAGACCGAGCACACCGCCGCGTACGACCGCAGAACCGCGGAAGGTACGACCGCAGGGAGCACGACCGCAGGACGCACGACCGCAGGACGCACGACCGCAGGACGCACGACCGTTACGACACGACGGGAGACGACACACCATGCCGCTGCACACGGGCCAGGGGAAACCCGACGAGCGCCCCAGGTCGATGAACCCCTTCTACGGGGAGGCCAACCCGGTCGCCGAGATGACCGAGGCACCGCCCAGGCACCGGCTGCCCGAGGGCCCGATACTGCCCACGACCGCCTACCAGCTGGTCCACGACGAGCTGATGCTGGACGGCAACTCACGGCTGAATCTGGCCACCTTCGTCACCACCTGGATGGAACCCCAGGCCGGTCAGCTGATGGGCGAGTGCCGCGACAAGAACATGATCGACAAGGACGAGTACCCCCGCACGGCCGAACTGGAGCGCCGCTGCGTGGCCATGCTCGCCCATCTGTGGAACGCGCCGGACCCGCAGTCCGCCGTGGGCTGTTCGACGACCGGGTCCAGCGAGGCGTGCATGCTCGCCGGGCTGGCCCTCAAGCGCCGCTGGGCCCAGCGCAACGCTGACCGCTACCCCTCCAAGGAGGCCCGCCCGAACCTGGTGATGGGGATCAACGTCCAGGTCTGCTGGGAGAAGTTCTGCAACTTCTGGGAGGTCGAGGCGCGCCAGGTGCCCATGGAGGGCGACCGGTTCCATCTGGACCCGCAGGCCGCCGCCGACCTGTGCGACGAGAACACGATCGGCGTGGTCGGCATCCTCGGCTCCACGTTCGACGGGTCCTACGAGCCGATCGCCGAGCTGTGCGCCGCCCTGGACGACCTCCAGGAGCGCACGGGCCTGGACATCCCCGTGCATGTGGACGGCGCCTCCGGGGGGATGATCGCGCCCTTCCTGGACGAGGACCTGGTGTGGGACTTCCGGCTGCCGAGGGTCGCGTCGATCAACACCTCCGGCCACAAGTACGGGCTGGTGTACCCGGGCGTGGGCTGGGCGCTGTGGCGCGACGCGGAGGCCCTTCCGGAGGAACTCGTCTTCCGCGTCAACTACCTGGGCGGCGACATGCCGACCTTCGCACTCAACTTCTCCCGCCCGGGAGCCCAGGTCGTGGCCCAGTACTACACGTTCCTGAGGCTGGGCCAGGAGGGCTACCGAGCGGTCCAGCAGACGACACGGGACGTGGCACGGGGGCTCGCGGACCGGATCGAGACGCTGGGGGACTTCCGACTCCTCACCCGAGGCGAGGAGTTGCCGGTCCTCGCGTTCACCACCAGGCCGGACGTGACGGCGTACGACGTCTTCGACGTCTCCCGGCGGCTGCGCGAGAACGGCTGGCTGGTGCCCGCGTACACCTTCCCGGCCAATCGCCAGGACCTGTCCGTGCTGCGGATCGTGTGCCGCAACGGCTTCTCCACGGACCTGTGCGAGCTGTTCATCGAGGATCTGAGCCGGCTCCTGCCCGAGCTCCGGCGGCAGCCGCATCCGCTGACGCGGGACAAGGCTGCCGCCACGGGCTTCCACCACTGACACCGCCGGACCACCCGGACCACCGGACCGCCGGTCAGCCCTGGGGCGTGTCCCGCTCCAGGGCCACCAGCTCGAAGGCCGTACGTCCGTCCAGCGACTCCCGGACGATGTCGGCGTGGCCCGCGTGCCGGGCCGTCTCGCGGATCAGATGGAGCATGAGCCACCGCATCGAGACGCGCTCGTCCGGCGGGAACCAGGGGTCGTTGGGGAGCGGGAAGGTGTCGTCGAGGCTCGGCACGGATCGGATGTACGCCTCCGTCTCGGCGGCGACCTTCTCCCAGTACGCGAGCCGCGACGCGACCGTCTCGTCCGCCAGGAGCTCGAAGCTCTCGTGCCAGTTCGCCTCGGTCCGCCGCAGGGCCGGCGGCTCCTGCCTGGCCCGGGCGATCCAGCCCTGCTCGGTCTCGGCGACGTGCTTGAGCAGCCCGCCCAGGGACAACTGGCTCGCGCTGGGGCGGGACCGCGCCTGCTCGTCCGTCAGTCCGAGCAGGGCCCGGCGGATGCCGCCGCGCTGCTCCTCCAGGAAGGAGAGCAGTGCACCGCGTTCGTCGCCCCGCTCCTCCGCGCGTACATGCATGACCATGACCGTCCGCCTTTCGTCGGTTCTGGCGAGGTCGCCCTCTGCCTGACACCGACGACGCTAGGGACCCATGCGGTCAGCTTCTGTCCGCATGGGCCCCTACAACGACATCATCTGGAAGAACGGGAAAGCGGAGAGAACTCGGCGGCGAACTCAGAACGGGAACGCGCTCCGCCCGTGCTGCACCGAGATCCACTTCTGCGTGGTGAACGCGTCGACGGTGGTCTCGCCGTTGAGCCGGCCCATGCCCGAGTGCTTCTCGCCGCCGAAGGGGACGAGCGGCTCGTCGTGGACCGTGCCGTCGTTCACATGGAACATGCCTGTGTCGATCTGCTTGGCGAAGGCCACACCGCGCTCGACGTCGGCGGTGTGGACGGCGCCGCTGAGGCCGTACGGGGTGTCGTTGACGAGGCGGACGGCCTCCTCCTCGCCGTCGAAGGGGATGAGGAGGGCGACCGGGCCGAAGATCTCCTGCCGGAGGATCGAGGACTCGTCGGGGACGTCGGTGAGGACGGTCGGCTGCACCAGGTTGTCGGTGGTGGTGCCGTGAACGAGCGCCGTGGCGCCCTCCGCGAGGGCCTGCTCCACCGCGCCGGAGATCGCGTCCGCCTGCGAGGAGTTGATGACCGGGCCGAGGACGGTCTCCGGGTCGCGCGGATCGCCGGCCTTGAGGGACTTCACCTTGGCGACGAACTTGTCGGTGAACTCGGCCTGGATCGAGCGGTCCACCAGGATGCGGTTGGCGGCCATGCAGACCTGCCCCTGGTGCACGAAGCGGCTGAAGACGGCCGCGTCGACCGCGTAGTCGACATCCGCGTCGTCGAGGACCACCAGGGCGCTGTTGCCGCCGAGTTCGAGGACGGTGCGCTTGAAGAGCGACGCGCAGACGGTGGCGACGTGCCGGCCGACCTTGTCGGAGCCGGTGAAGGAGATGACCTTCGGGACCGGGTGCGCGATGAAGGCGTCGCCTATCTCGGCTATGTCCGTGATCACGACGTTCAGCAGACCGCCCGGCAGTCCCGCGTCCTCGAAGATCTTCGCGATCAGGGAGCCGCCGACGACGGGGGTGTTCTGGTGCGGCTTGAGGACCACACCGTTGCCGAGGGCGAGCGCCGGGGCGACGGACTTGATCGCGAGCAGGAAGGGGAAGTTGAACGGGCTGATCACACCCACCACGCCGACGGGCACGCGGTAGAGGCGGTTCTCCTTGCCGTCGATCGGGGACGGGAGGATCTTGCCTTCGGGGCGCAGCGCCAGCTGGATCGACTCCCGCAGGAACTCCTTGGCGAGATGCAGCTCGAAGGCGGCCTTCAGCCGGGTGCCGCCCAGCTCGGCGATGATCAGGTCGGTGATCTCCGCCTCGCGGTCCTCGACGAGTCTGAGGGCTTTCTCGAACACCGCGCGACGCGCGTAGGGGTTGCCGGCCGCCCACTGCTTCTGGGCGGCCTCGGCGGCCTTGTAGGCGTCGTCGACCTCGTCGACCGTGGCGATCGTGATCGACGCGAGCTTCTCACCGTTGTAGGGATTGAAGTCGATGATGTCCCAGGAGCCTGTTCCCGGGCGCCACTCACCGCCGATGTACTGCTGAGCCAGATCGGTGAAGTTGGACGACATGTGAACCCTCAATCCCTCGCAGCCGAAGCAGACACCCGTTCACACACCCGCGATCGCGTCACGGCCTGATCACGCGTCATCGTACTTGTGTTTAAAGGGAGTTGCGGGGCCGCTGTGCATACTCCGGGAAGAGTCTCAGGAAAGCTGGAGCAGCCCCCGCAACAAGTCGCGGCTTTCGTCCGGTCCGGGGCTGTCCTGCTGCAGCTGCTTCATCGCGGTCTCGTACTGCAGCACGTCCTCGCGCTTGTCCAGATACAGGGCGCTGGTGAGCTGCTCCAGATAGACCACATCGGACAGATCGGACTCGGGGAAGCTGAGGATGGTGAAGGCACCGCCCTCACCGGCGTGCCCGCCGAAGCTGAACGGCATGATCTGGAGACGGATGTTGGGACGTTCCGAGATGTCGATCAGATGCTGCAGCTGGCCGCGCATCACCTCGCGGTCGCCGTAAGGGCGGCGCAGGGCGGCCTCGTCGAGAATGACGTGAAACTGCGGGGCGTTCTCCGAGACGAGGTACTTCTGCCGTTCGAGCCGCAGGGCCACCCGCCGGTCGATGTCCGCCGCGCTCGCACCCTTCATACCCCGGGCCACGACCGCGTGGGCGTACGCCTCGGTCTGCAGCAGGCCGTGCACGAACTGGACCTCGTAGGAACGGATCAGATGTGCCGCGCCCTCCAGGCCGACATAGGTGGGGAACCAGCTCGGCAGCACGTCGGAGTAGCTGTGCCACCAGCCGGCGACATTGGCCTCCTTCGCGAGGGAGAGCAGGGACGTCCGTTCGGCTTCGTCGATGATCCCGTACAACGTCAACAGGTCCTCGACGTCACGTGTCTTGAAGCTCACCCGTCCCAACTCCATGCGGCTGATCTTCGACTCCGAGGCCCGGATCGAGTAGCCCGCCGCCTCTCTGGTGATGCCGCGCGTCTCGCGGAGGCGCCTGAGATGGGATCCCAGCAGAATGCGCCGCACCACCGACCCGCTCGAGTCCCCAGCGCTCACTTGTCAGCCTCCCCAACGTCCTTCAGATCGCGCAGTCTGCCACTAAAACACTTCGAGCAGTACTCGTACGGTTACAGAAATGGAAAGCAGCCAAAGCCGAGACACGACAGAGATCGGGAAGGGGCAAGCAAGGGGGAAGAAAGTGGTCGACGAAATAAGCAGAAAGTCGTACAGGAACGGCCAAATCCGGCGCGTGCACGTGCATCTGCCCTTGCATCTGCCTGGCTCATCCGAAACCATGGTCCCGCGCCACCGCTGCATCGCACCGACCGCGAACACCCGGGAGTGCCTCGCATGGGGACGAATGGATCGACCATGCTCGAGCCCTTACGGCAGGGACTTCCGCCGCTCGACCTCGCGACCGTGTCCAGCGCAGCCTCCTGCGCTCTGCCGGCCCGCCTGGAAGCGGTCAGGGAAGCACGGCAGTTCACCCGCAGAACCCTGAACCAGTGGGACGTGGGCGAGTGCTTCGACGATGTCTGTCTCGTGGTCTCCGAACTCGTGACCAACGCACTGCGGCACGCCCTGCCCTCACCCTCCCAGCACTCGGGCGACCAGCACCCACCGGTACGGCTGCACCTGATGCGCTGGACCACGCGCCTGGCGTGCGCCGTGCGCGACCCCAGTCACGACAGTCCGGTCGCGGGCGACTCCGAGGACTTCTCGGCGGAATCGGGCCGCGGGCTGTTCCTGGTCGACTCGTTCGCCGACAGCTGGGGCTGGCACCCGCTGGCGGGCACGCTGAACGGCAAGGTGGTCTGGGCCCTGTTCCGGCTGCCGTCCCCGTCGGCGTCCGCGGAGTGACGCCCCGCGGCGTTTTCCGATGCGACGGATCTACGCGTGTTACATCCTGCGGCGCGGTGACGCCCCGCAGGATGTACGCGGTCATGGGCCGACCGGGGACCGGCCACCACGGCCGGTGGCACACCTCCTCAAGGGCGGGGCGCAGCCCGAAGCGGACGAGCGCACCCCTGCGCCCCGGACGCTCTACGCGCGTCGCGGGCGCCTGCACGTGTTACCGCCTGCCCGCGCCCGTCACGCGATCAGATGGTCGAACTCGCCGTCCTTGATGCCGAGCAGCATCGCCTCGATCTCCGCACGGGTGTAGACGAGCGCCGGCCCATCGGGGAAGCGCGAGTTGCGTACCGCCACCTCTCCCCCCGGCAGCCGGGCGAACTCCACACATGACCCCTGGGAGTTGCTGTGCCGGCTCTTCTGCCAGGCCACTCCGTTCAGCTCCGTCGCAGCCATGCCGTTGTACACGTCATCCACGTCGTACACGTCGTGGTCCACAGGTCGCTCCCGGGTGGTGCATTGGCTGATATGGCCATCGATGCAGTGGTCAACTGCCCCGGATCATAACTCCGTTCACATGCAGGTGCATGGGCAGATGCACGTGCACGGGGGGTGTTCCTGCGATTACAGCTTTTGCAAGGCCTTGACTACAGCGTGACTACCGCCTGACTACAGTTCGTCAAGCGTCTGCCCCAGAGCCCGCAACACATGCGACCTCCAGCCCCCGTCCATGATCTTCCGCGCCATCAGCTGTGCCGGATCGTCCGGATCGAACCCTTCATGTACTAGGAACAGACGCGTTCCGCGCCCTTCCTGTTCCAACGTCCATGTGATGGTCCAGTCCACGGGACGGGCGGGGTCGGCGTCGGCCCACCGGACGCGCAGCATCCGCCCGGGCTCGAAAGCAAGAACCCGCACGTCAACCGCGCCGGAGAAGTTGGCGTTCGGCCTCGGGACCGAGGTCATCGTGTAGCGGTGAC
Source organism: Streptomyces sp. NPDC002573 (assembly GCF_042889625.1). Lineage (NCBI taxonomy): Bacteria > Bacillati > Actinomycetota > Actinomycetes > Kitasatosporales > Streptomycetaceae > Streptomyces > Streptomyces sp. NPDC002573. Next base: position 81,135 of record NZ_JBIARC010000012.1, read on the forward strand.
CGACTTCGAGACGGAAGTCCTCCGCCCCGGGCATCAGCCACTGCGCGAGCAGGGCGGGTTCGGTGAGGGCGCGCCAGACCTTGGCCGGCGGATGCGGCAGGAATTGGTCGACGCGGATGGTGGTGAGGTCGCCGTCACCGGGTGCGGTGCTCATGGTCGGTCATCGTCGGGCATACGGTCGAGCAGTTCACCGAGGCCCTTCAGTCGCTCGCCCCAGAACCGCTCGTACGGGTGGAGCCAGTCCTGCACCTCGGCGAGCGGAGCCGCCTCCAGGCGGTAGATCCGCCGGCGTCCGGAACGCTGCTCGCTGACCAGCCCGGCCTCCCGCAGCACCTTCAGATGCTCCGAGAGGCTGGGCCGGCGCATGGCGAAGTGATCGGCGAGGGCCTGGACGGGCTGGGGCCCCTCGTCGCGCAGCAGGCGCAGCACCTCACGGCGCGTGGCGTTGGCGAGGGCGGCGAACACCCGGTCCTCGTCGGCCGCGCGGACATCGGCGGCCGTACCCCCCGTACCCGTCCCGGTCATGGCGCGATCAGAAACCTTCCTTCTCCGTGAGCAGCATCAGACCGTTGCCGTCGGGGTCCTGGAAGGAGGCCATCCGGCCCCAGGGGAGGTCGTCCGGGCCTTGCACGGAGACACCCGCCGCGGTCAGCCGGGCGCAATCGGCGTCGACATCGGTCGTCACCAACATGATCCCCCGGGCCTCGCCGGGCCGGAAACCGCCCATGTCCGGACCGGAGAGCGTGAAGACGGTCTGCGCGCCCTCGGGCGCGACCTGGAGCCACCGCCCCTGGGGCATGGCGCGGTCGGCGGCGACCTTGAAGCCGAGGAGCTCGGTGTAGAAGCGCAGGGCGCGGTCCTGGTCGGAGACGGGAAGGGTGACGAAGGAGGCATGCGTGATGGTCATACGCAGCACAATAGGTAGGTCATTTCCTACGCGTCAACCGTAGGGGAATTCCTACGCATCGGCCTCACGCCACCTTGCCTCCCTGTTCGATGCGGTCCCGTGGCTCCGTCCGGGCCCCCGACCGTCCTGGATCGATCCGCGTGAGCAAACGCACGCCGGACGTTCCCGTTGCGGGCACAAGTCCTCCTGGTAGCTTGCTGCGGCCGTTCCCGACCTCATCCGGCAACCTTGGGAGACTTCAGTGATGACGGCGATCCACGTCACCCGCCGGCAGGCCCATGTCACGCTCGCGTCCGCGGGCCTGGCGGCTGTGCTCCTGCTGACCGGCTGCAGCAGCGGTTCCGGGGACAGCGGCTCGGGGGCCGGCGACTCCTCGACGCCGAGCGCGGCCGGATCCACGGCGGACACCGGCGGCTCCCCGAGCGCCAAGGCCGGGAAGCTGGAGGGCAGCTGGCTGGCCACCACCGGCGGCAAGGCCGTGGCCCTGGTGATCACGGGCAATCAGGCAGCGCTCTTCTCGACGGGCGGCACCGTGTGCAGCGGGACCGCGGGCGAGGAGGCGGGCATGCAGATGGTCCACCTCAAGTGCACGGACGGCAGCAAGAACCGGGCGAGCGGCATGGTCGACTCCGTGAACTCCGCGAACATGAAGGTGACCTGGGCGGGCGGCGTCGGCACGGAGACGTACACGAAGGCCGAGGGCGGCAAGCTGCCGAGCGGGCTGCCAACGGCGGGCCTGGGTCAGTGACGCGTCACCGGTCACCGGGGGCCTGATACCGGTCGTCATCCGGCGTACGGGAGGAATCTCCGGCGGCGTATGGGGGCACAGGGGATGAACGGCCCTCGTCGTACTCCAGGGCGCATGCGGGATCCAGGGGGGCGCGCAACGGGCGACGGGCCGCCTGCGTGATGATCCTTGGACACCGTCACGACCCCAGAGGACCCTCATGCGTACGATCCGCGTCTCCCTCGCTGTCACCGCGCTCGCCGCGGCCCTCACCCTGACCGCCTGCGACAGCAAGAGCGGCGACGACGGGGCGAAGGCCGCCGACTGCGCGGTCGCCGTCAAGGTCGGTCCCGGCAACGCCGCCACCTCCGCGGGCGACACGGGGAACGTCCCGGTCACCGTCACGAACCGCGGCAGCGACAAGTGCACCTTCCACGGCTTCCCGGGCGTCGAGATGACCGGCGGCAGTTCCTCCTGGAGCGTCGCGAAGGAGCAGGACGCCAAGCCCGCGAAGGTGACGCTGCAGAAGGGCGAGGCGGCGACCTTCACCATCACCTACGTGCGCGGGGACGGCGGCTCGCTCAGCGCGCCGACGCGGACCGTGAAGATCAGCATCCCGGGCGCCGGCGACGCGAAGGCCTACCCGTGGTCGTACGGCGAGGTGGCGCTGAAGACCCCGGACACCCCCGACGCCTCGGTGAGCCCGATCCAGGTCGCCGGCGACTGACCGGTACCCAGGGCCGGGCCCGCGTCCGCCTCCAGGGCGGGCGCGCTCAGGGGAGCCGGGGCCGCTCCCCGGCCCGGGGTCGTTCCCCGACCCGGGCCCGGTCGGCGGCCGCGGCGCCCTGCTCCCAGCCGACCGCGTCGCCGACCCCGCGCAGCCGGGTGGTGACCGTGTCCGGGAACATCCGCTCCATGTGGTCCACGACGGCCACGTCCCGGGCCGCCAGCACCGGCAGCAGATCCCCCTCGGACCCGTCCACCTGCGCCTCGGCGGCAGCCCGGAGCCGGTCGCCGATGCGGTGCGCGTAGGCGGCCAGGAACGACTGCCGGAACGTCTTCGTACGCTTCCGGCCGCCCTTGCGCTGCGCCGCCTCCGCCATCGTCATCGCGGCGGTGGCCTGCACGAGCAACGACGTGTAGAGCAGCTCGACGGCCTCCAGGTCGGGCTCGAAACCGATGACCGTGGAGAAACCGAACGGCTCGTGCCACACGGCCCGGCAGCGGTTCGCGGTCGCCACCGCGTCCAGGAGCACCGCCTTGGCCGTCTCGTACGGCGGATCGACGCCTATGCGGCAGGCGCCCGGCGCGTCCTCGGTGTGCGCGCGGGCGGCGAGCAGCGCCTCGTCGATGCTGTGCCGGGCCATCAGCTCCTGTGCCTTGGCGCTGAGCGCCTCCGCCTCCTCCGGGTAGTCGGTCGCCTCCGCCTTCGCGAGCAGCGCGCGGATACGGGTGAGCATCCGGGACTCCGGCTGCTGCGGGGCGGCGGTCCGTCCGGGCGCGTCGAGCGGTTCGAGGGCGGGGAGGCGGAGCAGCAGGCGGTACAGCTCCAGCACGGCAGTGGCGTGCGAGAAACGGTCGGGTACGCGCGGAGGTTCCGGGTCCAGCTCCTGGAGCTGGGCGGTCCAGCGCGGTCCGGGGGACGGCCGCTGTCCGGCCTCCTTGAGGATCAGCGCCGACACCAGGCGCACATGGAGATCGTCCAGTTCGCGCCGCACCATGCGTACGACGTCGGCGGGCTGCCAGCCGCGCCGCCAGGCGGCGCCGACGAACTGTTCGCCGCGCAGGGCCAGTTCGCGGTCGGCCGCCGGATCGGCGGCGAGCAGCGAGGCGCCGGTGTCCAGGGTCGCGTCGGCGTCGTCGTAGAGGGCGGCGCGGAAGGCGCGGTCCACGGTGGTCGTCGTACTCACGCGTTCGATCGTGACATGAGCGCCGCCCGAACCCGTCCTGCGGCTGCCGACCGCCGCTACCGACTGCCGACCGCCGAGTGTCAACTTCGAGTTGACAGTAGCCAGGTGTCAACTTACGGTTGACACATGACGGCCAAGCCTCAGATCACAGCGAATCTGCGTCTCGACGACCTCATCGAAGCCATCAAGAAGGTGCACACCGACGCCCTGGAGCAGCTCCAGGACGCGGTACTCGCCGCGGAGCACCTCGGCGACGTGGCCGACCATCTGATCGGCCACTTCGTCGACCAGGCCCGGCGTTCCGGAGCGTCCTGGACCGACATCGGCAAGAGCATGGGCGTGACCCGGCAGGCGGCCCAGAAGCGCTTCGTCCCCAAGGAGTCCGCCGACCTCGACCTCAGCCAGGGGTTCAGCCGCTACACGCCACGCGCGCGGAACGTGGTCGTGGCCGCGCACAACGCGGCGAAGCAGGCGGGCAACGCCGAGACCGTGCCCGAGCACCTCGTCCTCGGCCTGCTCGCCGAACCGGAGGGGCTCGCCGCCAAGGCGATCGTCGCGAGCGGGGTCTCCCTGGACGCGGTGCGCGAGGCGGCGACCACGGCACTGCCGCCCCGCGCCGAGCAGGCCCCGGAACTCGTGCCCTACGCCCCCACTGCCAAGAAGGCCCTGGAACTCACCTTCCGCGAGGCTCTCCGCCTGGGCCACAACTACGTCGGCACCGAGCACATCCTGCTCGCGCTCCTCGAACTCGAGAACGGCGAGGGCCTGCTGTCCGGGCTCGGACTCGACAAGACCACGACCGAGGGACAGCTCGCGAAGGCGCTGGAGGAGATCAGCGGGGCCCTCGGACGGACGGCCACCGGACAGGAGGACTCCGGGCAGGAAACGACCGGTCAGGAGGACTGAGCCGGCCGGACGTGCCGCCCCGGCCGGGAGGGACCGTGCCGGCCGGGGCGGCACGTCCGGCCCGTTGTCAGACCCCCCTGCCAGACTCGCAGACATGACCGGGCGCTGGGCTCTCGCTCCGGCCGAGGACGGCGGCGTGGAGGTCGCCGCCCTCGGCCCGGACGGCCTGCTCTCCGGGCCCGTGGTCAGGGAGGAGGATCTCGCCGCGGCCGTGCGGGCACGGCCCGAGGTCACCCGATGGGTGTGGCGGTCCACTGCCGAGGTCCAGCCCCGTCTGCTCGCCACGGGGGTGCGAGTCGACCGGTGCTACGACATCGAGGCCGCCGAGACCCTCCTCCTCGGCCACGAGGGCCGCCTCGGCGAGCCCCGGTCGGCCGCCGCTGCGCTGGCCCGGCTGCGCGGCGGCCCCGTACCCCCGGATCCCCCGCCCCGCTCCGCCGAGCCGGGCTCACAGTCCTCCCTGTTCGAGCCGCGCCCCGTCCGCGTCCCGCTGAAGGACCTGGTCGAGGTGTACGCGGACCAGCAGCGCCGGCACGACGCGGCCATCCACCCCGACCGCATGCGGCTGCTCACCGCCGTCGAGTCGGCCGGGATGCTCGTGGCCTCCGAGATGAACCGGTCCGGGCTGCCCTGGAGCGCCGACGTCCACCGCGAGGTGCTCCACGAACTGCTCGGCGAGCGGTACGCGGGCGGCGGTGAACCCCGAAGGCTGGCCGAGCTGGCCGACGAGGTGTCGGCCGCCTTCGGCCGCCGGGTCAGACCCGATCTGCCCGCCGATGTGGTCAAGGCGTTCACACAGGCCGGGATCCGGGTGCGGTCCACCCGCCGTTGGGAGATCAAGTCCGTCGACCACCCCGCCGTGAAGCCCCTTCTGGAGTACAAGCGGCTGTACCGCATCTGGGTCGCCCACGGCTGGTCCTGGCTCCAGGACTGGGTGCGCGACGGCCGCTTCCGCCCGGAGTATCTGCCGGGCGGCACGGTCACCGGCCGCTGGGTCACCAACGGCGGCGGCGCCCTGCAGATCCCCAAGGTCATCCGGCGTGCCGTCGTCGCCGACCCGGGCTGGCGGCTGGTCGTGGCCGACGCCGCCCAGATGGAGCCGCGGATCCTGGCCGCGATCTCACGCGACCCGGCGTTCATGGGGGTGTCCGGCCGCGAGGCCGACCTCTACCAGTCGGTGTCGGACCGCGCCTTCTCCGGCGACCGTGACCAGGCCAAGATCGCGGTCCTCGGCGCGATCTACGGCCAGACGTCCGGCGACGGCCTGAAGAACCTCGCCGCCCTGCGCCGCCGCTTCCCCAGAGCCGTCGCGTACGTGGACGACGCAGCGCGCGCGGGCGAGGAGGGGCGGCTCGTGCGGACCTGGCTCGGGCGCACGTCCCCACCGGCGGCCGGCGCCTCGGAGGAGGCCACGGAGGAGGCGGGCATCCCGCAGGAGGACAGCCCGGAGGACACGGCGGGCGAGCCCCAGCAGTGGATGCCGGGGTACGCCTCGACGAACTCCCGCGCCCGCGGCCGCTTCGCGCGCAACTTCGTGGTGCAGGGCAGCGCCGCCGACTGGGCCCTGGTGATGCTCGCCGCACTGCGCCGCTCCTGCGCGGGACTCGCCGCCGAGCTGGTGTTCTTCCAGCACGACGAGGTGATCGTGCACTGCCCGGCCGAAGAGGCGGACACGGTGGCCGCCGCGATCCAGGAGGCCTCGGACCTGGCGATGCGGCTGACGTTCGGCGAGACACCGGTGCGCATTCCGTTCACCACGGCGGTCGTGGAGTGCTATGCGGACGCCAAGTGAGCGGCCGGGGCGGGCAAGCCGCCCGGTTCACCCCTCCGCCAGCCGTGCCCGCAGCTCCCCCACCACCGGGCTGTCCGTGCCGTCCAGCGCGGCAAGGGCGGCCGTCCACTGCCGTCGGGCCTCCTCGACCTCGCCGTCCGCGAGGTGGAGCAGACCCCGCTGATGGCGGGCGAGACCGCCGGCGTAGCAGTCGCCACGGCGGCCGGCGAGCCTCAGCAGCGCGTCGCACTCCCGTGAGGCCCGCTCCAGGTCGCCCCGCACCCGAAGCGCCCGCACCAGCCCGAGCCGGGTCTGCGACTCGCCCTGCCAGTGTCCATGGCCGTCGAGGATGCTCAGGCTCTCCTCGAAGTGCGGTACGGCGGCATCCGGTTCACCGAGCATCAGATGGTCGAACCCGATGTTGCAGTGCGCGGTGTGGCGGACGACGACATGGCCCATCCTCTCGCCGATCTCCAGGCTCCGGCGGTGGTGGTCGACGGCGGCCCTCGGGTCCGTGTGCGCGTAGAGGTTGCCGAGGTTGCTGTAGGTGATGGCCTCCTGCATCGGGTCGTTCAGCACCCGTGTGTGCTCCAGGCACTGCCGCAGCGTCTCACCCATCTCCTCGTAGCGGCCGAGCTGCTCCAGGAGCACCGCGCGCCGGTTGAGACCCCGGAGCAGACAGGAGAGACGGCCGAGGCACCGCCAGATCGCCAGCGCCTCGTCGAGCTGGGCGAGCGCGTCGTTGCCACGGCCCTTCAGGCAGTTGACCCCCGCCAGGTCGAGCAGCGCGAACGCCTCCGCGGGCGCGTCACCGAGCCGGCGCACCCCGTGCAGGGCGGCGCGGGTGAGCACCTCCAGCTCGGCGACATGGCCGCGGCTCTGGAGATGGGGCGCGATCAGGCGGACGAGCAGCGGGACATGGGCGGAGGTGTCCGCATGGCGCTCCACCAGGGCGACCATGTTGTCCCGTTCGAGGACGATCCAGTCGGCGGCGGCCCGGGCGGACCCGAAGACGGGCACGTCCGCCACGTCCGCGGCGTACGTCGCGGGCTGCGAGGGGGTCGCCCGGAGCCGGTCCTCGCGCTCGACACCCGACTCGACGGTGGCTTCGCAGGCACGGGTGGCCATGGCGGTGTACCAGCGCAGGGCGACTTCCGCGGGGCATTCGTCCGGGGGGTCCGTGGCGGGGTGGTCGCTGGGGTCCGGGGCGTCGTGGCGTCGGTCCGCGGTCCGTTCGCTGACCGCGGTCTCCCGGGCGTAGTCCCGGACCAGGTCGTGCGGCGCGTACCGCCCGTACGCCGTCTCCTCCAGGAGGGCGACATCGACCAGCCGGTCAAGGGCGGCCTCTGCGCGGCGCTCGTCCGTGCCGAGAAGCCGCGCGAGCAGGGCCGCCCCGTAGCCGGGCAGGTCCAGCGCACCGATACGGCCGAGGGCACGCGCCGCGTCCCGGTCGGCCTCGCGGTCCGAGGCCCGTAGGGCGTCATGGGCGACGGCGAGTGATCTGCGCACGCTCAGGTCGTCGTACTCCAGGTGGTGCAGCCGCCCCTCGGTGGCGGCCAGCTGACCGGCCAGGACGTCCGGTGCGAGCGCGCGTCGGGCGGCGAGCCGGGCGGCGACGACGCGCAGGGCGAGCGGCAGCCGCCCGGCCAGTTCGACGAGCGGATGTGCGGCGTCGAGCCCGTCCCGGCCGGAGACCGCGCGGAGCAGGGCGGCACTGTCCTCGCCGGACAGGGGCGCGAGCGGAACCCGGTGGGCGCCGTCGAGCGCGGTGAGCGGAGAACGGCTCGTCACGATCACCGCGCAGCCGGGTCCGCCGGGCAGCAGCGGTCTCACCTGGGCGGCGTTCGCGGCGTCGTCCAGCACCATCAGCGTGCGGGTGGGGGCGAGCAGGGAGCGCAGCAGGGCGGCCGCCGCGTCCGGGTGTGCGGGGATCCGGCGGGGCTCCGCGCCGAGGTCGCGCAGCAGTGCGGTGAGCGCCTGCTCGGGGGTTAGCGGGGTCATGCCGGGTGTGGCGCCGTGCAGATTGATGTAGAGCTGGCCATCAGCGAAACGTTTCCGCAAACCGTGGGCCACATACAGCGCGAGCGCGCTCTTGCCGACCCCGGCCATACCGCTGAGCACGGCGACACGAGGGGTGTCGCGCTCGGCGCTGAGGAAGCAGTGCAGTTCGCCGCGGGCGGCATCGCGGCCGGTGAAGTGCGCGGGCGCAGGCGGAAGTTGGGCGGGCCGGGGCACGGGGGGTGTGCTCGGGGCGCTGGCGGCCTCGGTCGTGGCTTCGGCGTCGGGCGCGATCCGGTCGTCCCTGCCGTGAGCCTTTCCACGGCCGGCGTCCGTGCCCCCGACGTGAGTACCGACGGTGTCCGTGCCCACAGCCTCCCCACCGTCGGCATTCCCGTCCCCGGCGTGGCCCCCTAGCCCGCGCACGCCCGCTTCGTCGTCCCGCAGGATCTCCAGATGGGCCTCGCGCACCGCGCCACCGGGCTCGACCCCGAGTTCCCCGATGAGCCGTTCGCGCAGATCGCGATGGACGGCCAGAGCCTCGGCCGAACGGCCTGTCCGGTGCAGTACGAGCATGAGCAGCCGGTGGAAGCCCTCCCGCAGCGGGTGTTCGGCCACCAGCGCGGCCAGCTCCGGCGCGAGACCGCCGAGCCAGGCACCGCCGAGGTGCAGTTCGGCGTCGTACCGCCACTCCAGGAGCAGCAGCCGCGCCTCCTCCAGGCGCTGCACCAGGGCATACCGGCCGGTCTCGGGAGACAGTCCGCTCAGCGGGGCCCCGCGCCACAGCGCGAGCGCGGCGGACGCCTCGCCGACCGTGCGCTCCCAGGCGCGGCCGGTGTGCGCGGCACGGGCAGCGGCGACGTGCCCCTCGAACACACGGACGTCCAGCTCGCCCTCGTCGACCCGGAGGAGATAGCCGGGCGGCACGGCCCGCAGCCGCTCGGGGCCGTCCTCGCCGAGGAGGCGGCGCAGCCGGGTGACGTGGTTCTGCAGGGACGCCTGCGCGGAGGCCGGCGGGGCGCCGCCCCAGAGGGCGTCCTTGAGCGCGTCGACCGAGACGACCCGGCCCGGCTCCAGCAACAGCGCGACCAGCAGGGCACGCATCTTGCCGCTGCCGATGGGATGGTTCTCGCCATCGGTGTCGTACACGACGGGCGGACCGAGCAACCCGAACCGCAGCCCGTAGCGCATAGCCGCCCCGATGCCCTTCCGTACGGCCCGACCGCCGTCCCTCACTTCACCGTGCGGCACGACTGCCGCTCACCGCTCTGCCGCGCGGCACAGCCGCCTCGTCCCGCCGCGGGCCTCGCATCCGCGTACGGCGAGTTCCGACCGTCCGGCCCACGAGCCCTCCGGCGAACCGGCCAGCTCATGGCTCCTTTCAGAACCATTGGCCCCATGTTAGCGATCTGTTGGCGTGGCCTGATGTGATCCTTTCATCGGATCTGGCCCGACGGTGCGCGCGTAGATGCGCAGCTCGGGGGAGTGTCGCCGCCGTGGCCGGATTCCGGAAACGCAAGGGCCTGGTCGGCAGAGGTGAACGACCGGGCCCTTCGTCGTCGTGGGGTACGCGGGGCGACCGAGACGGCCCCCTCGCCTTTAGAGCACCTTTAGAGCACAGGCGGTCGGCCGAGCCTCGTCAGGCGCCACACCGTGCGCCAGCGCATGGGCCGCCGCTCACCGCCCGAGGTGCGCAGACCCTCCACGAACCCGCCGAACCAGGCCCTCAGCCCGCCGACCGACCGTGTCCGCAGAAGGGTGACGGCGATCCAGACCCCCAGATGCACGGGGATGAGCGGCAGGGGCAGCCGGCGCCGTACGAGCCAGACACGGTTCCGCGCGGTGACCCGGTAGTAGATGGCGTGCCGGGCGGGCGAGGTCTTCGGGTGCTGAAGGAGCAGTTCGGGGACGTAGAGGATGGTCCAGCCCGCGTCGGCGGCCCGCCACGCGAGGTCGGTCTCCTCGTGCGCGAAGAAGAACTCCGCGGGCCAGTCCCCGGTCTCGGCGAGCATCGCCATGGACAGCGCGTGCCCGCCGCCGAGGAATCCGGTCACCGGTCCGCCGCGCATCGGATCGGCCGCGCCGACCCTCGGCACATGCCGCCGCTGGGTCTCGCCGTGCTCGTCGGCGATACGGAACCCGGCGATGCCGAGCCGGGGGTCGGCCGCGTAGAGATCCCGGACGCGCCGGAGTACGTCGGCTTCGACGAGCAGCCCGTCGTCGTCCAGTTCGACCACGACGTCGACGTCCCCGAACTCCCGGAGCCGGGCGAGGGCGACGTTTCGGCCGCCCGGGCAGCCGAGGTTCTCGTCGACCTCGATGCAGGTGACCTCGCCCGGAAGCCCGAGGCGCTCGGCGAAGTCGGGCAGTGGACAGCCGTTGCCGACGACGACGATGCGGGACGGTGCGAGGTTCTGCTTGGCGACGGAGGTGAGGAGGGCGTCGACCTCGGCGGGACGGTTGCCCATGGTGACGACCGCCACGGCGATTCGGGGCCCCGGCTCCCGCTGCGACACCACACCCACCCCATCCCGGCCTACGACTGTCCACGCGATGCTAGTCGTTAACCAAGAGGTCGCTCGGTGTCCTCCGGTTCTCCTCGCGCCGGATGATTTTCCGACCGGTCAGGCGCCCTCCCCTCCGCGAGCGGGCCCCACCCCACCGCCCCCGCGTCGAACCACTACCAGCACCGGTCACGGCGGTCACACCACCCCCACGGCTGAGACACCGGCCACCGCACGAAAGCCCACACGAAAGCCCACACAAAATCCCGCAAATACACCGAACACATCGAGCGTGAATTCCTGCGAATTACCGAACCAAGTACTCCGCCCAAAACTCGACGCTCGAATTCCCGCCCGGCCACCCAGCCCCGACTCCCCTTTCTTCGAATCGCACCCGTCCCGGTCGACATCACCGCCACCGTCGCCGTCACCACCGATCACCCCGCCGTCCCCGACCCCATCCCTCCCCACCTCCGCCCGAGCGTCGGCGCCCGCAGCACGCTTGACGACCGCGAAGCGACGGCCCAACAGGTCGGGTACCCTGGCCACGACCGCGCGCAGCGCACGCGAGAAACACAGAGAAACCGTAGAGAAAGGGGACGGAGGATCGGAGCCCGAAAGGCGCCGTGATTCCCACCGCCGATGCCGTCCATCCCGCAGGCTGGTTCGCCCAAGGAAATTTCCAGCCCCAGCAATCCTCATGTGAAGGAACTCGCCGCCCTCCGCCGCCGTCGGAACAGGCAGAATTCCGGAGTGACCCTGGTCGAGGGTTATGAGGAGCTGGATCTCGCCCTGCGGGCCGGGGTCCGTCCCCGCGAGCTGTATTTCTGCCCCGCGCTGACCGGTGACTCGGACCCGAGGGACGTCCTCGCGCGCGCCGCCGAGCGCGGAGCCGCCCTCTTCAGCCTGAGCCGTCAGGCCTTCGACAAGGCCGCCTACCGCGAGGGCCCGGACGGCTGGCTCGCCGTCGTACCGGACATCGAGACGGACCTCTCCCGGATCGAGGTTGACGAGACCTCGCTCTTCCTCGTGTGCGAGAGCGTCGAGAAGCCCGGCAACCTGGGCTCGATGCTGCGCACCGCGGACGCGGCCGGGGTGACGGCCGTCATCTCGGCCAACCCTGTGACCGACTGGGGCAACCCCAACGTGATCCGGGCCAGCAAGGGCACCGTGTTCGCCGTCCCGATCGCCTCGGCCGACTCCGAGGAGGTCAGGCGCTGGCTGGCGGAGCACTCCGTGAAGGTCGTCGCCACGACCCCCGACACGGAGGTCCTGATGGCGGACGTCGACATGTCCGGCCCCACCGCGGTCCTGGTCGGCAGTGAGAAGTACGGCCTGTCGGACCAGTGGCTCGCGGGCAGCCATACCAAGGCGAAGATCCCCATGTTCGGCCAGGTCGACTCCCTCAACGTCGCGGTGTCGGCCGCCCTGTTCACCTACGAGGCCGTACGGCAGCGCATGGCCGCGGGACAGCGCTGAGGACCACTGCTGCCTCACTTCGGGCTCACCGGTGGGAACGCCCGGTCGTAGAGGCGGCGCAGGTGCGGGTCGGCTTCGGCGCTGGCGCCGCACAGCGACACCTGGCCCTTGTCGGCGGCGACGAGGTAGCGGCGGCCCGTTTCGAAGGTCACCCCGCTGAGCTGCGGGAGCTGGTGCGCGGCGGTGCGCAGCCGCACCGCGGACGCGTCGCCGCCGCGGTACCAGTGGACCACGCGGAGTTCGACCCGGCCGTCCTTGACGGAGGTCGCCGTGCCCTCGAAGGCGGTGTGCATGCCGCTCAGGACGTCGACGCCGACCGCGGCGCATCTGTCGCTTCCCTCCACGGGGACGGTCAGGGTCATCGGGCGTGCTGTGGCCGTCGGGGCATGGGTCAGGCCGGCTCTCACACTGATGCCGCCGATGACCGCGACCAGCGCCGCGACAGCCACCGCCGCGAGCAATAGAGGGCGACGGCGGGTCAGAGAGGAACCTGGTCGTGGCTCGGGTTCTAGGCGGGCGCTCACGGTCGCTTCGAGGAGGCGGTCCAGGTCGGGCGCGGGGACGTGCGAGGTCCGCGCGACGTCGATGGACTTCAAGCGGGCCAGCAACTGGTCGTCGTTCACCGGGCGCTCCTTCCCGCACGCGTCGTGCGTCCGGCGTGGGTGCCGTTCTTGCGTTCCAACAGGGCGGCAAGTCTCTTCTTGCCGCGGTGCAGCCGGATGCTGACGGCGTTGGGCGTCAGCCCGGTCACCTCCGCGATGGCACGCGGGGTCAGTTCCTCCCAGGCCCACAGCAGGACGACTTCCCGGTCCCGGGCGTTCAGTGCGGCGAGCGCGTCGTGCAGCGCGGTGTGATCGGCGTCGTCGGGCCGCTGCGGCGGCAGCACGGCGCGGGTCAGCCGTTCCACCAGGCGCAGTCGGCGCCCCTCCGCGCGGCGGGCGTTCGCCAGGCAACCGCGGGCGACGCCGTAGCACCAGGGCAGTACATCGTCGGCGGGCACATCGGGACCCGTCCCGAGTCCCGGCACGTCATCGAGGCGGCGCCACAGCACGAGCATGGTCTCCGCGAGGATGTCGTCGACCGAGCCGGCGTCCGCCCGCCGTAGCAGATATCGGTGGAGCGGATCCGCGACCGCACGCATCAGCATCTCGAAACGGGCCTCACGAGCCCGGGCAGACTCCTGCCCCACGATGGATCTCACGTGCGTAACTGTCCGGCACCGGCCGGATCATTTCGTCGGCTCCAGGAACCCGTGAGTGAAAGAAGGGCTGCCCTGCCGCACAGAGGACGGGTGAAGGCGACGGCGGCCACCGGCCCCGCACCGCTCGTCCCGCTTCTCCCATCGATCCCGGCCGGAACCTGGAGGCTCCTCATGAACGTCCGCACCGAGACCCACGACATGCCGCACGTCCCGAAAAGGCACCGCTTCCGACTGGCTCTCGTCGGAACGGCGGCGGCGGTCCTCGTGTCGGGCGGCGGGGTCGCCTGGGGCACCACCACCTCCCACCAGGCTTCCCCGTCCCCGTTGGTCCTCACGGGGACGGCGTCAGGTGGCGCCCGGTGCGCCGCCCCGACCGTCGCCGGCCTGCGCCACGACGCCACCACGGCGTTCGAGGGCACGGTGACCTCCGTCCGCGGCGACCAGGTCACCTTCCACGTCGACCACTGGTACCGCGGTGGAGGCGCTTCCACCGTCCGGATCAAGAACGTCAAGGGCTCGGAGCCCGACCTCACCTACGCCGTCGGCGGGCACTGGCTCGTACCGGCCCGGAAGGGTGTGCTCCTCGCGTGCAGCGTCGTCGGCGCCGACCCCACCATGCGCCGCCTCTTCCAGCGGGCGTTCGCCCAGGCGACGACACCGCCGCGCAGCGTGCCGGTGACGGCGCCGGGGGCCTGACCGCGACCGGCGGCGGGACCTACGGACCCCGGCCCCGGGCCGGGGTCGACCCCAATTCCCGGCAATCGGTGCCCAGTAGCGAAGAAAATGCCTGTCCGCCCGGATTGCAGAGGCCTTGAAGGGACCTCATCGTCCGTGCCCGGAAGGCACTTTCGCACTTCAGATCACGATCTGGACGCCACCACGGACGGCAACGCGGACCCTTCGCCAACTGCCCTTACTGCCCGGGGACCTGACCGGCCGGAGCAAGAGTCAGTCCCGTCGACGAACCGTCGAAGGATCGTCGACAACCTGTCGAACTCCGGCTTGTCCACGGGGGTTTACTGGACAGTCGCGTCTGTCCACGCGGACAGCCGGACACGGTCGCCCGTCCCTTCTGTGGACGGTCGAGGCCGACAGTCGATAAGGAGCACGGCAATGCTGAAGAAGTCACTGGTGGCGGTTCTGAGCGCTTCCGCCCTCGCGGTAGGGGCGCTCGGGCTGAGTGCCGAGTCCGCGTCGGCCGCTTCCACCTGGAAGCTGAAGGCCACCTGCAGCTCGGTCAACATACGAGCGAACTCCAACGCGAGCGCGAAGATCAACGGCGTCGCTTACAAGGGCGACCTCATGAACGGCACGAAGGTGGACTACAAGGGCTACAAAGACATCAAGGTGGACAAGGCCTGGATCTACGGCAAGGTGGTCCGCAAGGACCACAAGGTCATCTACGGCTGGGCCGCGCTCAAGTGCTTCAACCCTTACGAGCAGTAAGGGAAACAGGTGGCGAGCCCGCACGGCTGGCGTCAGCGGCACTCTCGCCAGAGGGCGGCCACAGAAGCTGCCTGAAGGTTCGCCCCGGCGCCGCCGACCGTGATCTCGCTCTGCCAGACGCCGCGCCGTGAGGCACCGGGCATCCGGCTCGGGCCGACCGTCCATCCCGGTCCTCGGCCCGGGCTGTCACACCAGCGCCGGGCCGGAGTCACAGGCGCACGATGACCAGGGCGGTGTCGTCGGTGGCGTCTCCGGGTGGGAGCAGGTCGTTGAGCACGGCGTCGGCGAGGGTTTCGGGGTCGTCTGCCTGGGGGCGGGCCAGGGAGTCGGCGAGCCGGGCGAGGCCGGTGTCGATGTCTTCTCCGCGGCGTTCGCCCAGGCCGTCGGTGTAGAGCGCGAGGACGGCACCCTCGCGGAAGGCCGCGACAGCCTGGGGCGAGGGGCGTGTTCAGGACGGGCGGCCAGTGGGGGGTCGGTGGCCTGGTCCAGGAACTCGACGGTCCCGTCCCTCCGTAGGAGCGCGGGTGGGGGGTGGCCGGCGCTGCTGTAGGTGATGGTGTGGGTCTCCCAGTCGATGAATGCCGTGGCCACGCTGGTGTTCTCGGCGCCGTCGACGGTGCGGGCGTACAACCCGAGGACTTCCAGGGCGCGGGCGGGGCCTTGGGCGACGAGGGAGGCGGCGCTGAGGGCGCTGCGCAGTTGTCCCATGACGCCGGCCGCGGGCAGGCCGTGGCCGACGACGTCACCGACGGCGACGGCGAGGCGGTCGCCGTCCAGGTTGACCAGGTCGTACCAGTCGCCGGCCACATGCAGTGCCTCGGCGACGGGCCGGCAGCGAACGGCCGCCGGGTGCCAGCCGACCGGGCGGGGAGCGGGCAGCATGGCTTCCTGCAAGTCACGGCTCGCCCCATGATGTTGTCGGCCCAAGGGCGGCTGCACGCGAACGATGATCGGGTACAGGGCTCGGGGCGCAGGCGAGGCACTTCGCGCCCGCTCCCGCCGCCGTCGCCGCATCCACTGAACGAGAAAGCCCCAGGTCGGAGTGGTTCCGACCTGGGGTTCTAGGATGAGCCGCCTTCGGGATTCGAACCCGAGACCTACGCATTACGAGGACTGCCGCGATCGGGGTGGGGGGTTCCGACCCGTGCCGCGCGGTGCTGTTTCCTCAAATCAGCGCCGCGCGGCACGTTGCCGCGTCCGGCCAGGGATGGCTTGTGCCGCGCCATCCGCTCACGCATCGCTCACGCAGACCGACCCGCGCACCGCAGCCGTTCGGTTGCAGCACGGTGGAGGCCGCTGCTTCATCCGCCTCCCTCGGCCGACGCGCGAAGTTCGCCTATTCCCTCTGCATCCGTGTCCTTGACGGATCCGGAGAGGCGATGAACGACCACCCAGCGGCCGTCGGGCAACGCTCCGGCGAAGACCCTGGATTTTCGGGTGGCACCGTTGTGGTAGGTCAGCGGCAGATCTCCGACCCGGCGCCAGGTGAGCGCCGGCTCACCGAGGGACTTGTCGACGACGAGCCCGGTGAGCAGGCGGGCGGCTGTACGCGTGCTGGCCCACATACCGCCGGCAGGCAGGATGGCTCCGGTCAAGTCCCATGGCTTCGAAGGGCGGCCGAACCAGTTCGATGCCAGCAGACGCTGGTCCTCGGGTGGTCTGGCGATCACTGCCCCCGCAGGCAAGCCGAGAGGCACGAGCACGTGCTCACCGACCAGTTCCTCGTAGTCCTGGCCGGCAGCCGACATGAGTGCAGCGCCAAGCACGGCGTACCCGAAGTTGGAATACTCCTCGCGCTCGCCCGGGCTTGAGGTGACCAGACTGTCGAGACGACCCACGAACTCGTTGAGCCGAGTCTGCGTGAAGTCCCTGTACGGGTTGAACAGGCCTGTGTCAGGAGGCAACCGTGGAAGGCCGGAGGTGTGGTCGGCGAGGTGTCGAAGAGTGACACCGGTACCGGCCGGCGCGCTCAGCCACCGTTCGACCGGGTCGTCGAGGGAAACAACGTGCTCCTCGGCAAGCACGGCAAGGACGGTTCCGGTCAGGACCTTGGTGAAAGAGCCCAGCTCCACGTACGCGTCGGGATCATGCCCGCCGGTCACACGAGGAGCATCGAGGTGACTGCCGATGACGCAAGCGGAAGGGCGTCGCACGGAGAGCCTTTCAGTCGGCGGAAGCGGCCGCTACCGGTTCGAGGTTCTGCGCCGCAGTGCTGCCAGTCTCGTCCGCCACTGCTTTCTCCTTGCCGCGCTGGCTCAGCTTTCGCGCTGCCTGCAGTGCGCGGGACAGTTCCGGCGACAGGAAGACGAGGTCGCACGCGATCATCGTCAATGCGAATCCGGTGAGCCCCATGAAGAAGCCGATGGAGACGTGGAAACCGATGGATGCGGCGGCCACCCATGGACGGAGGGGCCGTACCAGGACTCCCACGGGAAAGTAGACGAGAAAGATGACAGTTGCGTAGGTGCCGAGGTACACCAACAGGTCGTTGTTGTACACGAACTGTGAAATGCCGGGGAGTTCGAACTCTGGTACACGCATGATGTAGAAGAGCGCGGTTCCGTCCTGCCACGCTTGCCCCTGCACTTTGTAAAGCCCGCTGACCATGTAGACCAGGCACATCTGCACCGCGATCGCGGTGACGCCCAGGTTGTGCAGTGGGACACCGGAAGCTCGAACGGCCTTGGGTACGCGCTGCGTTACCCGTTGCCCCAGAGGGGATCGCAAGGAGAAATGATCGTAGCAGCGCGTGAAAAGCAGCATCGGGACGACGAGTTGCATGAGGTTGTCGCCGCCGTCCATCAGCGCCGACTGCCGCTGGTAGAGCGACCACAGAAGTATGGCGTGCACCGCCAGGACGGGCCGACCCCCGATACCCAGCGTGACAGCCAGAGCAGCGATCAGTCCGAGGTGAAACAACACTTCGAACGTGATCGGCGAGCTGCTCCACGCGTAGACGCTAAAACTTCCCGACTCCTTCAATTCGTCGAGGAAGAGGTGATAGGGCAGCAGTGTGTCGTTTCCGGGACCGAAGAGGTAGTGTCGGTCCCCGTACTGGCTGACATAGAACATGAGGCCGACGAACCCCAGTAACGCCCTGGTTCCCGAGACACCCAGGACCGCGACAGGGCGGCCGGCCCAGGTGTCGATCTTGTTTAATAGTTTCACTGCAGATCAGCAGCTTTCTTCCATGGAAAGTCGTATGCGTCGACCTTGTCGCGTGCGTTGGGATTGTCCCTCTGCGACCAAGGCGGGAGAGACCGGACGTACATCCGGACCTGCACTGCCTGAAGATCACGACCGTCCCTGCACACCTGAACCATCTGAGTCAGCGCATACCTTGAGAGGTAGTTCACCGCTTGATTTTGCGTGCGCTTCTCGTACGGCAACAGCGGAATGGGGTTCTTTCCCGACTCCTTCGCCTTCCCCTTTTCTTTCTGCTCGCGGAGGCGCCTCAGGAGGTCGTCGGTCGAGTTGTACTGCTGAATGCCATTGCTGACCACCCGGGACATTCGCGAGGGAAAGAACCTGTCGTTCTGGACCCTCTGGACGGATGGGCCCGTCACGTCGTAGTACTTCGTGACCTCGCCGTCGCTGCAGCGACCCCGCGCGATGATCCCCTGATCGACCATCACCGGATCCGGGGCGAAGAGCATCCAGTTTTGTGAGAAGTACGGCTGGAGGTAGGCGTTCAGGAGTGGCGCCAATTGCACCTTGGCAGGACTCAGCGGCGTCTGGGAGAAGGCCGCAATGGAGAAGTGGGCGCCCAGGAGGGCGGCACCGGCAAGCAGTACCGCCCTCTGGACGCGACGAGTCGCCGTCACCTATCGAACGCGGTCGCGCTGGAGACACCGTCGGAGATCTTGGCCGGCGCGGCGAACACACCGCCGAGGCTCAGGTTGTCCGTCAGCTGTCCCAGGGCGTGGCCCACGGAAGGGCAGGCGGCCCTGGCGTGCACGGCTGCCCGGGCGGCCGCCCGGCCGACCGCGCTTGCGACAGCCTTGGGCTCAACGGCGTCACCCTTCTTGGCGGTGGCCACCTGCTCGGCCACCGGCGCGGCCGGCGTGGCCTGGGCCGAGCCCTGCATGGTCAGTGCAAGGCAGGTGCCCGCGACAGCGGCACCGATGACGGCGCCGACAGTTCGCTTCTGCATTGTTCCCCATTTCATGTTATTGGTGAATTGCCCACAACCCTCACGGTTCCCGGATCCCGTCGGTGCCCCTCTGGATGAGAGCGCCACCAACCCCCGGGACGATCCCCCGCCTCCAGGTTGGAGCCAGCTGCAGAGCAGCCGTTCGTAGCAAACGAAGTCCGACACTTAGTTGTCAGGCCCTTGGTCGCGTTCGCTCCTGACTGCGACTTTAGCTGTGCACATGACCATGACACAACCCACATTTATTGAGACACCTGGGACTCATTTGTGAGGCTTCTGCGACTCACCGCGCCGGAACTTTAGGGGTTATCAAGACAAACAAGGAGGAAGGTTCCGACGCCACACCTTGCCGAATTCTGGCGTTTCGTGTTTGGTTATGTCGTCCGTGGGTGAGTCGTCAGGTGGGCCCCACGTTGGTCGCCTCTGGGGCGGGCGCCTGGTAGCGAGAGGGAACATCGCGATCGTGGGGACAGGTCCGAACGGGCTGGCGGCTGCAGTCGTCATGGCCCGCGCCGGATTGCAGGTGGAACTCTTCGAAGGCCACCACGAGATCGGCGGGGGTCTGCGCAGCACGTCACTATTCGACACTGACATCACGCACGACGTATGCGCGGCCGTTCATCCCATGGCAGCCGCGTCGCGGTTCTTCCGGGAGTTCGATCTGGCCTCGCGTGGAGTGCGCTTATGTCTGCCCGAGATCAGCTACGCCCACCCACTACCCGGCGCGGCTGCCCTGGCTTACCACGACCTGGAGACAACCTGTGCTCAACTGGGGGCAGACGGCGAATCCTGGCGGCGCTTGATGACTCCACTGTTGGAGCGCAGCTCCGACGTGGTCGACCTCGCCCTCTCCCACCACCGCGCCATTCCGCAGGACCTGCTCGCCGCAGCCAAGTTCGCTACGCGGACTCTCACGGTCGGCACTCAGCTCGGACGGCGCACTCTGACAACCGAAGCCGGCAAGGCCCTGCTCACCGGTGTCGCGGCCCACGCCATGGGGCGACTGCCGAGTCTTGCCTCGGGCGCGATCGCACTCCTGCTGGGACACCTCGCCCACGGTAGCGGCTGGCCCCTTCCAGAAGGCGGCAGCAGCCGCATCGCCGAGGTCTTGGCCGCAGATATCACCGCACACGGCGGCACGTTCCATACCGGATGCAAGATCGATGATCTGAGGCAACTACAGGGAACACAGGCGGTGCTGTTCGACACCGCCCCGAAAGGTCTCCTCCAAGCCGCCCGCGAGTTGCTCCCTGCCCGTTACGCTCGCCACCTCGCCCGCTTCCGCCACGGCCCCGGGGCCGCCAAGGTGGACTTCCTCGTCAACGCTCCCATCCCTTGGAAGGATCCTGACGTAGGTCGGGCAGGCACCGTGCACCTCGGCGGGACGCAGGCACAGATACGTCACCAAGAAAGCCTCACCGCCGCAGGTTTCGCCGCACCAGAGCCCTTCGTCCTGGTCGTCGACCCTGCCGTGGCCGACCCCACTCGGGCTCGAGACGGAAAGCGGCCGGTGTGGGCCTACGCCCACGTACCGAACGGGAGCTCCCAGGACCCCGTGCCCATGGTGCAGGCACGTATCGAGCACTACGCGCCCGGCTTCGGAGACACCGTCATCGCCAGCCGCGGTATCAGCGCCCGCGACTACGAGACCTACAACCCCAACTACGTCGGCGGGGACATCAACGCCGGGGCTGTGACTCTGAAGCAGAGCGTGCTCGGCCCAGCCCCCCGTGTGAATCCCTACCGCACGCCGCTCCGCGGCGTGTACCTGTGCTCCGCATCCACGCCGCCAGGACCTGGCGTGCACGGAATGTCCGGTTATCTGGCCGCCCGTTCCGCACTGAGGCACGAATTCGGCATTCACACAACACCAATCCTCGCCCCCAACCAGATGGCCCGCACCGGTCCATGAGGTGGCGGGCACGACAGGCCGCCGAGGTCCCTCGTGCACAGCCTGCGCGGCCTGGGTACGTCACTTGCCCTGGCCCAGGCCCCGCGCGACCGCGGACCGGAAACTTGTTAATGTGCGAGCCATGACAGCTGATGAACATGAAAAACCTGGCACGGAGCAGGAGTTAGCGGCATCTCCTTGGAGCTGGGGAAACCTGGGCCCGGTCGGCGGCTTCCTCTTGATGCTGTCTGGACTCGGTCTGCTCCTCTGGGGGTTCCTGGGCCGGTCCAGCTCCAGCCCTTCACTGATCTACCAGGCCGCGAAGGTCGTGGCGATCGGCCTGGTGGTCACCGGTACCACTCTGGTGGCGCGCCGACGCGACTCGTCACGGCGCCCCGACGCAGAGACCAAGCGTGCTTCACGGTCTTGAACCTTCCCCTTGATCGTGGATCGACGACGACTTCGCCAGCCTCGACCACGAATGGGGGACGGACCGCACCAACCCGCCAGCAGGCCGCCCTTGTGCAGCCTGATCCCCGCGTCGGGCTGCTGGCCGAGCACCTGGTCGAGGCCCTGGCCTGGCAGCACTGTTTTGCCCATCGCACGGGCTGATGCCTCAGGCGTTTCATGTGACGCCGAAGCCGCGTAGCGCAGACAAGCCGCAGGAAGGGCTGATGCCCTCGCCACCGCGAACGGCGAGGGCATCGGCCTGCCTAGCAGTGCCGGCCGGGCGCATGGAGCCTTCGGTGTCTACCGGCGCTGTCGGTGCTGTCGATGCTGTTCAGTAGGCGTAGCCGCCGCTGCGATCTTGGGGCTACGGCTCTGGTGGGTAGGAACCGAGCCGGCAATGGTCGAGCGTCGGCGAGCGGCCTCGGCACGGCCGCTGGGTGCCGGGTTTCGTCCGGTGTGCTGGATGCGGGTGATCAGGACTCGGGCAGGTTGACGGGCAGCGGTCAGCTCGCGTTGGGCGGCGGCTCTCGGCTTCCTCCCACCCAGCCAGAGCGAGAGGTGTTGAGCGCAGATCCGCTGCGTCGGTTCTCGACAGCGGATCTGGAGCGGCGCCGGCCCACCATGGGGTGAAGACACGAGCGCGCCGTACCGCCCGGGGCTGTCCTTCGGTACTCCGGGCGGGGTCTTTTGTGGGTGCTACAGGGAGGCCCGCAGGTCCTCCAGGACGCGCCAAAGCACCGCCATGTCCAGCTCACTGGCCTCGGCAGCGGCTCGCCCCTCGGCATGCCACTCCCCGAGTAGTTCGCGCCATGCGGTCTCGGCGCGCATGACTTCGGTGCGGATATCCGCCAGCGCCAGGTCGGTTTCCGTGCGGAGCCGTACGAGGTCGGCGGGTGTCAGGCGCAGAGTGCGGATCGTCATCGAGCCCTCGATGCAGCGGGGTACGGCCAGCTCCACACATGGCTCCGGATCGGCGACGCCCACCAGCTCCTCTTCCGGCAGCAGCCGCAAGGTCAGCACGCCGAGACCACCAGCTCGGCCCAGACGGTCTTGCCCGAGCGCATTTCGTCGTAGCCCCAGCGGTGTGACAGCGCCTCGACCAGTACCAGGCCACGCCCCGGCTCATCGCCGCCAGCGACCCGATCCATCTTCGGCAGGGCGTGGGATTTGTCGGTGACGCCGATGCGTACGAGGTCGTTCGTGACGCGCTGGACTGATACCCGGACCAGACGGCACGAGGTGCGGCGGATCGCGTTGCTCACCAGCTCGTAGACGATCAGTGTGCCCGCATCGGCCAACTCGCCTATGCCCCAGGTGTTCAGCGCGGCCGAGACGAGCCGCCGGGCACGACGGGCCGTCTCGGGCTCGCAGGGAAGGGTTCGGTGTAGCCGGGCGATCCGATTGCAGTGGGTCTGATCATGACGCTCACGGGGTCGTCTCCTCGGGGCTGGGATGTCCAGCCCGCAACGGGGGAATACGGGCGGGACTCTCCTCCACTGCCGCCGAGGGAGAGCCTGGACCTGCCCGGCGACGCCAACGGCCGTACGGAGAACCGGAGTTTCGCCTCAACGAAGTTGCGGAGAATTGCGCAACCTCATCCGAGGCAGTCGATCGCTGCGTTGATCAATGCATGGGCGGCGTTGCCGTGAACAGCCATCTTGGTCAGTTCCCCGAACGCCTTGCGGTAGTCGGCGAGTTCGCTTGGCTGCACCACGTTGAGCTCAGCCGTGAGGGTTTCCACGACGCTGCGTGTGCCGTCATGGAAGTAGAACGCCTCCAGCGGCCACATGGCCCTTTGAGCCGTGAAGGGGATGATGCCCAAGGAGACGGAAGGAAGTGGCATCACGGTGAGCAGATGCCTCAGTTGCCCGGCCATGGTCTCGGCGTCGCCGACGCGGTAGCGCAGGACGCACTCCTTCATGAGCACAATGAACCGGTGTCCGCCCTCGTACAGGAACCGGCTTCCGGCGACGCGGGCGGCGACGGCCTCGGAGACATCATTGGGAGTGCCCTGGAAGTCGGTGATGGCCTCCATCAGGGCCGTGGCGTAGGCGGGGGTCTGGAAGAAGCCGGGCACGACGTTGGAGACGTATGCGCGAGTGACGCCGCTCTGCGCGTAGCGGTCGTAGATGTCCTCCTGGGTCTTGCCCATGCCCATCCGATGGCTCCTGCGCCACTCCACGTACATCGAGTCGACAGCGCGAGCCGTGGCGATCAGGTCTTCGGCCTGGTCGGCGGCACCACAGGCAGCACACCAAGCGCGGATGTCCACATCGGTGGGCTGTACCTCACCCTTTTGGATGCGCGTGGTCTTCGCGGGGTGCCAGCCGCACCGGGCGGAGAGTTCCTTCCCGGTAACGCCGGCGTCCTTACGAAGGTGCGTCAGGCGCGCGGCGAGTGCTTCACGGGCGGCCTGAGCACTGGACGAAGGGGAGGCGGGCATAGGGCGGGCGGGGTCAGACGGTGTACTTCTCGTGGTCGACGGCACGCTCCCACACGGCCTCGAACGCATCCGAGCACAGCTTGACCACGGCAGGGTCCTCGCTGAACTCCTTGGGCGGATCCGCCCGGTCACCATCCCCGGTGATCGAGCGCCTCGTCGCCGCCTCCGGACTCCCGCCGATCCGGCTGCACGACCTCCGGCACGGGGCAGCCACGCTCATGCTCGCCGCCGGCATCGACGTGAAGATCGTCTCCGACACGCTCGGGCACAGCGACACCCACATTACGCGGGACATTTACCAGAGCGTCCTGCCCCAGGTCGGCAAGAACGCCGCCGAGGCCACCGCCAAGCTGGTCCCGCTCCAGCGGAAGACCGAGGCGGAGGAGGCCCGCAAGGCCGCCAAGAAGGCCAAGGACAAGGCGAAAGCCGAGGCCAGGGCCAAGAGGAAGGGCAAGCGGAAGAAGCCCAAGAAGTAGGGCACCGGACCGCTCCGCTCACGCAAGCCATCGGCCGTGTGACGCGTCATGCCCCGAGCAACACAAAAGGCCAGGTCACGGGCTATGTGACCTGGCCTTCACCGGAGCCGCCTTCGGGATTCGAACCCGAGACCTACGCATTACGAGATCGCCAGAGCGTTGCCCCAGGGTTCGCTTCCGCTCCCTGTTCTTGCCGTCTGTGCAGGTCAGTAAGCACAGGAGCGTCCGGGCCGTGCTGATCATCCACGGGGTTTCACCGTCTTTCCGGACCCATCTCGGACCCACGAGGGTCCCCGCGGGGGGCTGTCCCGGCACCAGCCGGGCGGGCCTCCGAGTCAGCGGCGAGCCGAAAGCGCCTCCAGCGCAAAGGCCCTTGCGACGCAGAGTGTGGACTACGGCAAATGACCGTGGACGGGGTGGAGCCCCGGCCTCGTGCGGCCACTTCCGGCATGGAGCCGGCGCTCGTACACCGTCACCCGTCGCCCACGGACCTGCACGTCCGCCACGATCGTGAAGTACTCCCTCAACACGGCTGCCTTCACCCTGTCCCGCTGCCCCGACACCGGCCGGGCCACCGGGGCCGCGTCCGTCACCAGCAGTATCCGCCGCTGGGTCAGCATCGAGGCCCGAATGCGGGCCGGCCCGGCCTCCTCGCCCTTCAGCGTCCCGGAAGCCACCGGGCTCTCGGCCAATGCGATGTCCCGCAGACCGGCGAAGGCACGGGGCGAGACCAGCGCAGTGTCACGCCGAGCCGCAGGGACGAAGAGGACCGCGTCCCCGGTGTTCTTCAGTCTCTGGACATCAGCCGCTATCGCGAGGACGTCGTCCACCCTGCTCGCCGGGGACCGTTTGGCCAGCGACTGCGGCAGCAGCGCAACCACCGCCACGGCGACCGCCGCAGGGACGAGCCACTTCGATGCTCTTGGGAACCGCGGCCTGGCCGCCCGTACCGCCGCGTCGAGCCCGGTACCGATCAGCAGCGCCAGTCCGAGGAGGCTGAACAGGATGTACCGGTCCACGAACAGCGGCTGGATCAGGGAGAGGCTGATCAGCCCGAGCTGGGGCACTGCCAGCATCGGGAGGCCGACAGACGCCACGGACAGTCGGCCGGACCGCGGCCGGTCCAGTAGGGCGCCGAGACCGCCGATCGCCAGGAGGACTGCCGGGCCGATCATCATGTGCCAGGTCAGTGGCGGTATCCAGGAAAGCTGATCGGACTGCCCCCGGCTGAACAGGATCAACGGCAGTGCGCACACCACCGCGGACGCCGAGGCCACTGCCCAGCGCGTCCACTCGCCGGGGCGAGCCCGCGTCCAGACCAGGGTCACCGCATGCGCGGGCAGGATCAGCAGCGACAGCCAGTTCAGCAGCGCGCACAGCAGGATCACGCCGCCGTACGCCGTCCAGCGCGCAGCCCCGCCGTGCCGCTGAAGCAGGGTGACCAGAAGCAGCGTCGCGCCTCCCGCACCGGCCGCGACCAGTGCGTAGGGGCGGCCTTCCTGAAGGAAGAACTGCGCGGACGGGATCAGCCCTAGGGCCAGCCCGCCTCCCAGGCCCGCCCAGAATCCCGCCAGTCGTCGGCCCACGACGGCCACACAGGCCGCGGCTGCGGCCATGGCGAGCACGGACGGCAGGCGCAGCGTTGTGGTACCGGGCCCGAAATACTTGAAGAGGACGTGCATCAGGAGGTAGTAGAGCCCGTGCACGGCGTCGACCTGCCCCAGCATGTGCCATATCTCGCCGGCCGACCGCTGGGCCACCTGCCAGGTCGCGGCCTCGTCCCGCCATACGCTGTGCTTCCGGGACAGCCCCCACAGGCCAAGGCCCAGAGTCCACACCATAGGGACCGGCCAGACCGGCAGGCGATGCCGTAGTCCGGCTGTGTGAGATGCCATGAAGTGGGCGGATCCTCGCTGGGTGTCATGAACAGAACCAACACTCCAGACGATGAAAGCTCCCGATCGGTGCCATCCGTTGGGCAGATGTGGCGTGTTGTTCAAATCACATGAGCACCCGATCTTGTGACGTCCCATTACATGATCAATGTATGTAAAGTGTGCACGCCTCGAAGATCTTTTCGAGATTTTCGTGAAACGAGGGGAACCACAAGTGAAGAAGACAGTCATCGGACTGGCGATCGCCGGTGTGGCGATGCTGGGGGCGTCTCCCGCCATGGCGCTGAGCGCGTACTCGCCCTCCGCGAAGGCGTATGCCGAAACGCACGCCAGCGACTCGCAGGTGTCTCTGACGATCTACACGGACCAGTACGCGCACACCGACTACTACCGGACCACGGACCCGTCCGACCCGTACCACCTGTGGAACAAGAGCGCCAAGAACACGACCGCCTGGAGCGGCAAGGGCGGCAGGGTCACTCAGATGCGTACCTGCAACTGGGTGAAGGACAACGACGACGAGTGCAGCAGGTGGTACCGCTAGGAGTTCTGGGCTCTCCATGGCGCAGTGACCGACCAGTCACTGCGTGAAAGGCCCTGATTGTTGGGAGGCGTGTGAGACCGACGCGCCTCCCAACCGTCTTTCCGGCGCGCGTGCGATCGGCCGGACCGAGCGGATATTTCCTGGGGGAAGAGGATGAGCGGCGTGATGCCGGACGAGCCCGTACTTGCCGTGCGCGGGCTGCGATACGAGGTTGCGGACCGCGTGTTGCTGGATGGAGCGGACCTCGAGGTGGCCCCCGGCGAGTCGGTGGCGGTCGTCGGTCCGAGCGGTAGCGGCAAGAGCACCCTGCTGGGGTGTGTCCTGGGGCTGATCAAGCCTTCTTCGGGCTCGGTGCACGTGGCCGGCGCTGACGTGACGCGGATGCGGCGGCGTGCCTTGGAACGGCATCGCAGCAACCACATCGGAGTTGTTTTCCAGTTCGGTGAACTGCTGCCGGAACTGACGCCCGTGGAGAACGTCGCTCTGGCTGCTCTGCTGGCAGGCAACGGTACGCGCCAGGCGTATGAGAGGGCGGAGGAACTGCTGGTCGAGCTGGGTGTTCCCGTCAAGGGAGTACCGACCGGCCGGCTTTCCGGAGGCGAACGGCAGCGAACTGCGGTCGCCCGCGCCCTGATGAACGAGCCGGCGCTGCTGCTGGCCGACGAACCGACCGGTGCCCTGGACTCGGTCACCAGGGACACCGTGGCCGAGCTGCTGTTCTCGGTGCCCAGGCGGTGGAACTGCGCGCTGGTCGTGGTAACCCATGATGCCGAGGTCGCCCGCAGGGCGGACCGGCATCTGGAACTCAGGCAAGCGACGTTGACGCCGTACGCCGTGGGGGGCCGGGCATGAGCAGAACACCCCTTTCCGTCCAACTGCTGCGCATGGGGTGGGCTGCCGGACGGCGCAACGGCGACGGTGCGGTGCGCGCCATCGCGCTGCTGCTCGCGGCAGCCTCACTGGCCCTCGGACTGTCCGCCGTGGCAGCGGTGTGCGCCGCCTACGACGGGATCGAACACCGTACGGGCGAGCGCGCACTGCAGTTCCAGGATGCGTTTCCCGACCGTCCGGCAGTGGCTGTCGCCAGAAGCGACTTCGACGAAGCGGAAGGACGCCAGTACAGCCTCGTCTATCTTCGCCCGCTCTCCAGGAACACCCCTCTTCCGCCCGGGCTGGACCGGTGGCCCGCACCGGGCGAGGCCGTCCTGTCACCACAGCTGTACCAGGCTCTGCGCGCCGAGGGTGCGCCGTCCAGACTGGGCAAGGTGGCCGGCATCATCCATGAATCCGGACTCTCCAGCCCGGGTGAGCGGTACGCCTACGTCAACCCCACGGACAAACAACTGGACAAGGCCGGATTCTCAGCTGTCGTTGGGTTCGGAGCGGAGAGGGGGCTGCCTGCCGGCGATGTCTTGTTCGTGTCCGACCGCGGCAAGTTGCTGACCGCGCTGTATCTGATTCTGCTGCCGTCTGGTGTGATGGCCGTCGTCGCCGTGCGGATGGGGTCGACAGGCCGGGACAAGCGCATCGCTTTGGTCAGTGCGTTGGGTGGTAGCCCGCGCCATCGGCTCTGTCTCACCATCGGGGAATCGGTGGTTCCCGTTCTGGCAGGTGCGGTGTTGGGAACGCTCCCGGCTCTCCTGGCGATGACGACTGCCCGCGTTCGTCTGCCCTGGATCGGCTACTGGCTGTCCGGTGCCGACCTGCGTCACTGGTGGTGGGCCGCCGCCCTGGCAGGCTGTGTGGGCGCTGCCGGCACCCTGCTCCTGGTCTGTGTGATGCACCGACCCGGCAAGCAGGGAAGCACCCGGCCCATCCAGCTGTCGGCTCGTCAGAGACAGGTCATCCGCTGGGCGGCAATGGCCTGTCCGCTGCTGATCTCCGCCACTGTGTGGGGCCCGGCGCTCCTGGATCCCGCACAGTACGCGGATCTCAGGATGAAGCTGTACAACGCGGGTGTCGTGGCAGTCCTGGCCACCTTCCCCTGTGCGGTTGCCCTCGGCGCCGGGGCGGCCGGGACCTGGATCGCCAATTCGGTCACTCGGACGGGCAGTTCGGGGGCCCTGGTCGCCGGGCGGCACATCGCCGCGCATCCAGGGGTGACCGCTCGGCTGGTCGCCGGAGTAGGGGTCGCCTTGGTACTGGTCAGTCAGGTCCAACTCAAGAACTCACAGTTCGGCGAGAGCGCAGAGGCTGCTCAGGACACGGCACACCGCATCGGGCACAGCGTCGTGCTCCTCCAGGTCGACCCCGCCAGGCTGTCCCGGGACCAGTTCGCCGACGCGCTACGGCAACTGCCAAAGAACACCGAAAGCCTCGCCCTGTACCCTCCGGCGGACTCCGCCCCGAAGGGCCTCCCCCTTATCCAGGCCCCCTGCGCTGCTCTTCGGGCCGTAGAACTGCCTTGCTCCCAGCAGGTCACGACGACCGGCACAACCCAGGTGGCCCTGCGGATCGCAGAAGCCGTGCACTGGTCCATCCCGGCCGGTGAACGCGTCGCCGTACATGAGGGAAACGTACTCCCGGACAACTGGAAGAAGGCACCGCGCAACCTCGTCCTGATCTCCTCCGATGGCCGGGACCTGGCCTACGACCAGATCAAACAGCTCCTGCGGGACAACCTTCCCGTTGCGGCTGTCACCCCCGAGCTCCCCGGCGAAGGGTGGCTGGTGGGCGCGCGAAACGGAGTAGCCCATGGCAGATGGGTCGTCTTCTTCGGGGTTCCGGGCCTCCTCATCGTCGCTCTGGCCGCCGCCCTCGGCAATCTCGCCGAGTTCCTGCACTTCAGCCGCCTCGTCGCGCCGCTGAGCGTGCTGACCGGTCGGCGGAAGGTCTACTACTCGGCCGCCGCTTGGGCTCTGCTCGCCCCGCTCCTGGCGGCAATCGCCACCAGCGTCATTGTCGCGTCCTGGCTCGCCGCTCCCCAGGAGAGCCCGGCTGACGGCATCGGGCTCTCCGACACCACGTTGTCCGCCACCGCATCGGCACTCGCCGTCCTCGCCTTCCTCACCTGGTGGTGGGGAGCCCGCGCGGCACTCCGCCAGGCAGCCCGGTGGCGCCCCTACGGAGAGTAGGAGTCGCCGGCCGCGCCCCTCCGTTGCGCCGAGTTGTGGCGCAACGGAGGGCAGGGAGTGGTTCGGGTACTTTCCGAGGAGCCGCGCCCCACTTTCGGGTGATCCCGCAATGATCGGGGCATAACGGCAGTGCCTCCAGGTAGCTCGGGGTTGCGAAACCAATCCGACTACCAGAAGGACGGGCGGAGGTCCCGCGCGGGCCCCAGATTGCGCCAATCGGGCCGCCTCGCCAAGGCCCACGGCAAGTGGCTTGGACCAAAAGTCGATCAAGAGAATGAGAGAAGGCCAGGTCAGATGGTATCTGGCCTCGCCTTGCCCGGATCCGCTCTCGCGCTTCAAACCTGGGACCTACGCATTGCAAATGCGTAAGCCGCTCCGGTCCCGTCTTGGACCCATCCAGCCCTCGCACGGGCCTCGCAGGGCAGTGGTATAGACCGAAATCGATCAAGGGAATGAGAAAAGGCCAGGTAAGATGGAGTCTGGCCTGGCCTTCCATGGAGCCGCCTTCGGGATTCGAACCCGAGACCTACGCATTACGAGTGCGTTGCTCTGGCCATCTGAGCTAAGGCGGCGCGCCGTCCGCACTATGGTGCGATCAGCAACGTCGGTAAGTCTACACAGTTTCCGTGGGTGCTCCGACCACCCCCCGGAGGCAGTGCCTCCGGGGGCGTCGGGAGCGCTACGAGCAGTGCTTTCCCTTCGCCGGCGGTGTGCCCCGCAGCAAGTAGGCGTCGATCGCCGCGTCGATGCACTTGCTGCCGCGACCGTACGCCGTGTGTCCGTCGCCCTCGTACGTCAGGAGCCTGCCGGAGGAGAGCTGCGAGGCCAGGGCCTTCGCCCAAGGGTACGGGGTCGCCGGGTCCCGGGTCGTGCCGACCACCACGATCGGCGCCGCGCCCTGGGCCGTGATGCGGTGGGGGCGGCCCGTCGCCCGCACCGGCCAGTACGCGCAGTTCAGCGACGACCAGGCCAGACCCTTCCCGAAGACCGGCGACGCCTTCTCGAACGCCGGAAGCGCCTGCTCCACCTCCGCCGGCCCGGAGAACGCCGACGGCAGGTCCAGACAGTTCACGGCCGCGTTCGCGGACATCAGGTTCGCGAACTTTCCGTGCGCGTCGCGCTCGTAGTAGCTGTCGGACAGGGCGAGCAGCGCGGCCCCGTCGTGGCGCTTGATCGCCGAGGCCAGCGCCTCGCGCAGCTGGGGCCAGGCCGCCTGGTCGTACATCGCCGCGATCACACCGGTCGTGGCCAGGGCCTCACCGAGCCTGCGGCCGCCGGCGTCGCCCGTCGCGAGGGGGGAGGCGTCGAGTTGGGCGAAGAACGCCTTCAGATGGTCGCCGACCTTGGCCGGCGACGTACCCCGGCCGCCCAGGGGACAGATGGACTGCCGGACGCAGTCCTTGGCGAAGGACTGGAAGGCCGTCTCGAAGCCCGCCGTCTGGTCCTCGTTGAGCTTGCGGGCGGACAGGGACGGGTCCATCGCGCCGTCCAGCACCAGCCGGCCCACGCGCTCCGGGAACAGCCCCGCGTACGTCGCGCCGAGGAACGTCCCGTAGGACGCCCCCACATAGCTCAGCTTCTGGTCGCCCAGCACCGCGCGCAGGATGTCCATGTCACGGGCCGCCTCGACCGTCGAGACATGCCGCAGCAGGCTCGCCGAGTGCCGCCCGCAGCCCTCCGCGAACTTCCTGTCCGAGGCGACGAGCCGGTTCACCTCCGCCTGGTTGTCGGGCGTGAGGTCGGTCTGCGCGTACGCGTCCATCTCGCGCCCGTCGAGGCAGACGACCGGCTCGCTGTGACCCACACCGCGGGGGTCCATGCCCACGATGTCGTAGCGGGCGCGGATCTCCGCCGGGTAGCCGGCGCCTGCGTACTGCTCCAGATAGCCGACGGCCGAGCCGCCCGGGCCGCCCGGGTTCACCAACAGCGAGCCGAGGGACTTGCCGGGGCCCTTGGGCCGTTTGCGGGCCACGGCCAGGGTCACGTCGCCCGCGGCCGGCTTGTCGTAGTCGCGGGGCGCCTTCATCGTGGCGCACTCGAAGCCGGGGACTTTGCAGGGACTCCAGGTCAGCCGCTGCGCGTAGTACGAGGAGAGCGCCGCCGGTGTGGCCCGGGGCAGCGCGGCCAGCCCCGCGTCCGATGTCGTCGCCGTCGTCGCGCCTCTGGCGGAGCAGGCCGACGCGAGCAGTGCCGCGACGGCGAGCAGCGCACCGCCCGTCCGCAACGCCTGGGGTGGACGGAGGAGTCGGAGGAGGGGGAGCGGACGGGAGCGGAGACGGCGAGAGCGGCGGGAACGGGGCGAGGGGGACGGTCCGGTGATGCGCCTGGTCTGCATTCCGTGAGCGTAACTCTGCGAGATGACCTGATCGCTCTCCGTCGCCTCGGCCCTTCGTACGAGTGACACCGTCAATCCGCCGCGGCCGTATCCCCCTCATGGGCGGGCGTACGGTCAGCTCCCCGCACCGCCTCGGCCCGTGCTCACCCGGCCCGGAGCGCCATCGTCATCGCCTCCACGGCCAGCAGGGGCGCCACATTGCGGTCCAGGGCCTCCCGGCAGGCGGCGATCGCCTCGATACGACGGAGCGTCGACTCGGGCGTGCTGCCCCTGGCCAGGCGCTCCAGGGCGTCCTCCGCGTCCGCGTTCGCCAGGGCGATGCGGGAGCCGAGCTGGAGGGCGAGGACGTCGCGGTAGAAGCCGGTGAGGTCGGTGAGGGCCTGGTCCAGGCTGTCGCGCTGCGTACGCGTTCTACGGCGCTTCTGCTTGTCCTCCAGATCCTTCATCACGCCTGCCGTGCCGCGGGGCATCCGGCCTCCCTGCACCGCGCCCAGCGCCGCCTTCAGCTCCTCGGTCTCCTTGCCGTCCATCTCCTCGGCGAGCTGCTTGGAGTCCTCCGTGGCCGCGTCGACCAGCTCCTGGGCCGCCTTGAGACAGCCGCCGATGTCGTCGATCCGCAGCGGGAGCTTCAGTACGGCGGCCCGGCGGGCCCGGGCACCCTCGTCGGTGGCCAGTCGGCGGGCGCGGTCGACATGGCCCTGGGTGGCGCGGGCCGCCGCGAACGCGACCTCCGGGTCGAGGCCGTCACGCCGGACGAGCATGTCCGCGACCGCCTCCACGGAGGGGGTGCGCAGATTGAGGTGGCGGCAGCGGGAGCGGATCGTCGGGAGGACGTCCTCCAGGGACGGGGCGCACAGCAGCCAGACCGTACGCGGAGCGGGTTCCTCCACCGCCTTCAGGACCGCGTTGGCCGACTTCTCGTTCAGCCGCTCGGCGTCCTCGACGAGGATCACCTGCCAGCGGCCGTTCGCCGGCGACGTGAACGACTTGCGGACCGTGTCGCGCATGTCGTCCGCGAGGATCTGCGTGCCGACGGCGGCGACCGTCGTCACGTCCGCGTGGGTGCCGACCAGGGCGGTGTGGCAGCCGTCGCAGAAGCCGCAGCCGGGGGCGCCCCCGAGTACGCGGTCGGGGCTGACGCACTGCAGCGCCGCGGCGAAGGCCCGCGCCGTCTGCGTACGCCCCGCGCCGGGCGGGCCCGTGAACAGCCAGGCGTGCGTCATCTTCGACGCCTCGGGCGGCGGGGTGTTGGTGGCGGCCGCGGTGACGAGGGCGTCGGCGTCGCGGGCAGCCGCGCGGAGCTGCTCGCTCACCTTCTCCTGCCCCACGAGGTCGTCCCACACGGTCACGGGACACCGCCTTTCCGTCGTACTCGCCCTGCCGCGATCCATTGTGCGGGCCGCCACTGACAACCGTGCGCCCCACTACTGACAGCCACTGCTGCCCACCACCACGGACGGCCGGGCACGGCGCACGGCCGGCCACCACGGACGGCCGGGCACTACGGAGAGCCGGCCACTACGGACGACCGGGGCAGCCGACGGTCGGCGTCATCCCGGGTCGCGCCCGGCGGCACGGCGGCGCCCGGCCCCTCTCAGCCGCGTCGGCCCCGCCCGCGATCGTCGCCGTCCCAGCCCTCGTCCTCGCGGGAGCCGAGCAGTTCGTCCGCCAGGCTCGGGAGGTCGTCCAGCGGGGTCTCCTCCGCCCAGTCCGGACGGGGCCGGCGCCGCGGACGGCCCTCGCTGTCCATCTGCGGCAGCTCCCGCGTACGGTCCTCGGTCCCGTCGGGCCGCGGTGCCGCCTGCTCGTCCCGGAAGAAGCCCGGCGGCACCCGGTCCGCCGGATCGCCGGCGCCGCCGTCCCGCACGGGCGGCAGCACGGCCGTCTCGTCGGCCGCGCCCGGCACCACCGGGGGCAGCACCGCCGTCTCGTCGGTGGCGCCCTGCGGCTCCGGCGGCCTCGGCAGCTTCGCCGTGGTCTCCGCCTCGCTCTCCACCGGCCGGACCGGCGGCAGGACCGCGGTCTCGTCCGCGGGCCCACCGGACGCGTTCGACGGCGTCACGAGCGGCGTGGGCACGGTGGTCTCGTTGTCCGCCCGGGAGACCCCGGAACCCCGCGAGGCCCCGCCCCCGGAACCGGACGCTCCGGCACCGCCGCCGGCCGTACCCGAACCCGAAGCCGTCCCCGAAGCCGCCGCAGCAGCCGAAGCCGCCGCCTCGGCCGCGGCCCGGCGTGCCTCCTCGGCCCGCAGCAGCGCGTCCTCGGCCTTGCGCTGCTTCTCCAGGCGGCGCTCCTCGGCTTCGGCCCGCAGCCGGGCCTCCTCCTCGGCCTGCCTGCGCCGCGTCTCCTCCTCGGCCTTGCGCCGGGCCTCCTCGGCCTGCCTGGCCTGCTCCTCCGCGAGAAGGCGTGCCTGCTCCTCCTCGGCGCGCCGACGGGCTTCCTCGGCCCGCTGCCGGGCCTCCTCCGCCTGCCGTTCCGCCTCGCGGCGCTGCGCCTCCTCCAGCTCGCGCTGCTTGCGCTCCTCCTCCTCGGCCCGGAGCTTGGCGAGCTGCTCCTGGCGCTCACGCTCCAGCCGCTCCTCCTCGGCCTTGCGCGCGGCCTCTTCCTCGGCCTTGCGGCGCGCCTCCTCCTCGGCCTTGCGGCGCGCCTCCTCCTGGGCCTTCACCTCGGCCTCGGACAGCGGCAGCAGCCGGTCGAGCTGGTGACGGATGACCGTCGTGACCGCCTCGGGCTCCTGACCGGCGTCGACGACCAGATAGCGGCCGGGGTCGGCGGCGGCCAGCGTGAGGAAACCGGACCGTACGCGTGCGTGGAACTCGGCCGGCTCCGACTCCAGCCGGTCCGGCGCCTCGGTGAACCGCTCCCGCGCCGTCTCGGGGGCCACGTCCAGCAGGACGGTGAGATGGGGGACGAGACCGTTGGTCGCCCACCGGTTGATCCGGGCTATCTCCGTCGGGGACAGATCCCGGCCCGCTCCCTGGTAGGCCACGGACGAGTCGATGTACCGGTCGGAGATCACGACCGCGCCCCGCTCCAGGGCCGGCCGGACGACCGTGTCGACGTGCTCCGCGCGGTCCGCCGCGTACAGCAGCGCCTCCGCTCGGTGCGACAGACCGGCGCTGGAGACGTCCAGCAGGATCGACCGCAGCCGCTTGCCGACCGGTGTCGCCCCCGGCTCACGGGTCAGCACGACCTCGTGTCCCTTGGCCCGGATCCACTCGGCGAGCGCCTCGGCCTGGGTGGACTTCCCGGCTCCGTCACCGCCCTCCAGAGCGATGAAGAAGCCGCTCTCGGCGGGCGCCTCCACCGGGTCGTCGCCGCGCAGCGCGTCGCGCAGGTCGCGCCGCAGCGGCACCCCGGAGCGGTCGTCGACCTTGGCCAGGACCAGCGCAGCCACCGGCAGCAGCAGCGCGCCGACCAGCATCAGGGTGAAGGCGGCGCCCCCGTGCTCGAACACGAACTTGCCGTTCTGCAGCCGGTGCGGCCCGATCGCCCCTGCCACCACCGGTGCCACCAGAGCGCCGATCGCCACGGAGACCCGTACGACCGCCTGGAGGTGCTCGGTGGTCCTGCCCCGCCGGTGGTCCTCGGTCTCCTGGTCGAGCAGTGTGTGCCCGGTGTTCGCCGAGACACCCGCCCCGACGCCCGCGAGCGCCACGATCAGCAGCACGGTGGTGACGTCCGGGACGAGCCCGCCGGCGAGCAGCGCGACCCCGGTGAACGCGATCGCCAGGGCGAGCAGCCGGCGCCGCGACAGCGACGGCAGCATGCGGGGCGCCGTACGGATGCCGACGACCGTGCCGCCGGTCAGCGCGAGGACCAGCAGGCCGTACGTCACCGGGCCGCCGCCCAGGTCCTTGGCCAGCAGCACGGAGACGGCGACGGCGGCCGCGACGGCCCCGGCGACGGCCGCGCAGGCCGGCACCAGCAGCGGGATGGCGCCCGTACGGCCCTTGTCGACACCCGAGCCCGTCCGCGGGCGGCGCAGGCCCTCCAGCGGCGACCGCGCGCGCGGGGTGCGGGCGTCGGGCAGTTCGAGGGAGCTGACGACGGACAGCGAGGCGGCGAACAGACCGGCCGCGACATACGAGGCCAGGGCCGCCTGGTGCAGGGAGAACCAGGTGATGCCCGTGCCCAGCAGGTTGCTCAGGAGCGACACGAGGACGAGGGCGGCGGCCGCCAGCGGCACCGCCACGAATCCCGTACGCAGCGACAGGCGCCGCAGCGCGTCCATGTGGTCCGGCAGCGGGCGCACCGTCGCGCCCTCCAGCGGCGGCGTGGGCAGCAGGGCGGGCGCCGCGCTCTCGCGGCTCACCGTCCAGAAGCGCTCGGCGACCCCGGTGACGAAGGCGGTGACCAGCAGGACCGGCAGCGCGTTGCCCGGCGTCCAGTCGATCCACAGGGGGGCGACGATCAGCAGGGCGGCCCTGAAGGCGTCCGCCCCGACCATGGTCCAGCGGCGGTCGAGCGGTCCCTCCTTGGAGGTCAGCGCGGTGAGCGGGCCGAGGAGAACGGCCCCGAAGAGCACGATGGCGAGAATGCGCGCACCGAAGACGGTCGCGATCACGAACGCCACGCCCCGGTATCCGCCCCCGAAGGAACCCTGGGTGATGGCCGCCTGTAGAGCGAGCATGACAAGTACAAAGAGGGCAAGGGCGTCACCCACCCCGCCCACGAGCTGGGCGCTCCACAGCCGCTTCAGCTGCGGTCGGCGCAGCAGGGCGCGGACGGCGCGCTCGCGGGAATCTGCGACCAGGGCGTCGTCGGGGGCCGGATTCTGGGCCGTTGGCTGCTCGGCTCGCGTCATGCTTTCAGCCTATCGGCAGCCACGGACAGCCCGTGGCAGGCGCCCGAACGTGCGCCCGCATGTCATCGAACTGATGCAGGAGCGTGCGTTTCGCGAAGCCGATGTGAGCGTGGGCGGCGGAATCCGTCCGGATGACGCCCGTGCGGAGACACGCCCGGAGGGCGTCCGTGCGGGGAAACGCCAGAGGGCGCCCGTGCGGCGATCTGCGGCAGGGCGCCCACGCGAGGCACGAGGACCGGGCTCAGTCCTCGGCACTGTCCTTCGAGGCCGCCGTCATCCTCTCGGCCGCGGTCTTCTTCGCAGTTGTCTTCTTCACAGTCGTCTTGGCCGCCGTCGTCTTCTTGGCCGCCGTCGTCTTCTTAGCGGCCGTCTTCTTCGCCGCCGTCGACGCCGTCTTCTTCGCCGGCGCCTTCTTCGCGGGGGCCTTCTTCGCCGTCTTCTTGGCGGGCCCCTTGGCGCGCTTCTCCGCGAGCAGCTCGAAGCCGCGCTCCGGCGTGATGGTCTCGACGCTGTCGCTCGAACGCAGGGTGGCGTTGGTCTCGCCGTCGGTGACGTAGGGCCCGAAGCGGCCGTCCTTCACGACGACGGGCTTCCCGCTGACCGGGTCCTCGCCCAGCTCCTTCAGCGGCGGCTTGGCGGCCGCGCGACCCCGCTGCTTCGGCTGGGCGTAGATCGCCAGCGCCTCCTCCAGCGTGATCGTGAAGATCTGGTCCTCGGACTG
Source organism: Streptomyces sp. NPDC002573 (assembly GCF_042889625.1). Lineage (NCBI taxonomy): Bacteria > Bacillati > Actinomycetota > Actinomycetes > Kitasatosporales > Streptomycetaceae > Streptomyces > Streptomyces sp. NPDC002573. The sequence goes on from NZ_JBIARC010000012.1 coordinate 118,773, forward strand.
CAGCGACCGCGAGTCCGTGCCCTTCTTCAGGTACGGGCCGTAGCGCCCGTTCTGCGAGGTGATCTCCTGGCCGTCGGCGTCCGCGCCGACGATCCGCGGCAGGGACATCAGCTGCAGCGCGTCGTCGAGGGTCACCGTGTCCAAGGACATCGACTTGAACAGCGAGGCCGTGCGCGGCTTGATCGCGTTCTTGCCCGTCTTCGGGGTGCCCTCGGGGAGGATCTCCGTGACGTACGGGCCGTAGCGGCCGTCCTTGGCGACGATCGGACGGCCCGTCTCCGGGTCCGTGCCCAGCGGGCGCTCGCCGCTCGGCTTGGCGAGCAGTTCCTCGGCCAGCTCGACGGTCAGTTCGTCCGGCGCCAGGTCGGCCGGGATGTCGGCGCGCTGGTGCTCCTCGGAGTCCCTCTCGCCCCGCTCGATGTACGGGCCGTAGCGGCCGACGCGCAGCACGATGTCGTTGCCGACGGGGAACGACGACACCTCGCGCGCGTCGATCGCGCCCAGGTCGGTCACCAGTTCCTTGAGACCGCCGAGGTGGTCGCCGTCGCCGTTGCCGGCGTCCGCGGCGACGCCCTCGACCGTGCCCTCGCCGAAGTAGAACCGCTTCAGCCACGGCACGGCCTTGGCCTCGCCGCGCGCGATGCGGTCGAGGTCGTCCTCCATCTTGGCGGTGAAGTCGTAGTCGACGAGCCGCCCGAAGTGCTTCTCCAGCAGGTTGACCACGGCGAAGGACAGGAAGGACGGCACGAGGGCCGTGCCCTTCTTGAACACATAGCCGCGGTCGAGGATCGTGCCGATGATCGACGCGTACGTCGACGGGCGGCCGATCTCGCGCTCTTCCAACTCCTTGACCAGCGACGCCTCGGTGTAGCGGGCCGGAGGCTTGGTCGAGTGGCCGTCGGCGGTGATCTCCTCGGCGGTCAGCGCGTCGCCCTCGGCGACCTGCGGCAGCCGGCGCTCGCGGTCGTCCAGCTCCGCGTTCGGGTCGTCGGCACCCTCGACGTAGGCCTTCAGGAAGCCGTGGAAGGTGATCGTCTTGCCGGACGCGCTGAACTCGGCGTCCCGTCCGTCGGCGGCGGTGCCACCGATGCGGATGGTGACCGAGTTACCGGTGGCGTCCTTCATCTGGGAGGCGACGGTCCGCTTCCAGATGAGCTCGTAGAGCTTGAACTGGTCGCCGGTCAGACCCGTCTCCGCGGGGGTGCGGAAACGATCACCCGAGGGACGGATCGCCTCGTGCGCCTCCTGCGCGTTCTTGACCTTGGCCGCGTAGGTGCGCGGCTGCTCGGGCAGGTAGTTCGCCCCGTACAGCTGCGTGACCTGGGCGCGGGCGGCGGTGACCGCCGTGTCCGAGAGGGTCGTGGAGTCCGTACGCATGTACGTGATGAAGCCGTTCTCGTACAGCTTCTGCGCGATCTGCATGGTGGCCTTCGCGCCGAAGCCGAGCTTGCGGCTGGCCTCCTGCTGCAGCGTCGTCGTACGGAACGGCGCGTACGGCGAACGGCGGTACGGCTTGGACTCGACCGAGCGGACCGAGAACCGGGTGTTCTCCAGGGCGGCGGCCAGCGCGCGGGCGTTCTGTTCGTCGAGGTGCAGGGTGTTCGCGCTCTTCAGCCGACCCAGCGAGTCGAAGTCGCGGCCCTGGGCGACGCGCTTGCCGTCGACGGTCGTGAGCCGTGCCACCAGGGTCGACGGGTCGGACGGGTCGCCCGCGCGGCCGGTGCCGAAGGTGCCGGTCAGGTCCCAGTACTCGGCGGAGCGGAACGCCATGCGGTCCCGTTCCCGCTCCACGACCAGGCGGGTCGCCACGGACTGCACACGGCCCGCCGACAGCCGCGGCATGACCTTCTTCCACAGGACCGGCGAGACCTCGTAGCCGTAGAGGCGGTCGAGGATACGGCGGGTCTCCTGGGCGTCCACGAGCTTCTGGTTCAGCTCGCGCGGATTGCGCACGGCCTGCTGGATCGCGTCCTTGGTGATCTCGTGGAAGACCATCCGCTTGACCGGGACCTTCGGCTTCAGCACCTCCTGGAGGTGCCAGGCGATGGCCTCGCCCTCGCGGTCCTCATCGGTGGCGAGGAAGAGCTCGTCGGAGTCCCGCAGCAGGTCCTTGAGCTTCTTGACCTGCGCCTTCTTGTCGGCGTTGACGACGTAGATCGGCTGGAAGTCGTGTTCGACGTCGACGCCGAGGCGGCGTACCTCACCCGTGTACTTCTCCGGCACCTCCGCGGCGCCGTTCGGAAGGTCGCGGATGTGCCCGACACTCGCCTCGACGGTGTAGCCGGGGCCGAGGTAGCCCTTGATCGTCTTCGCCTTGGCAGGCGACTCGACGATGACGAGTCGGCGACCGCCCTGTGCGGTCTCGCTGGTCGGGGACAACTTCGCTCTTCTCTCCGGTCGACTTCGGCCTCCCCAGGCCTTCGTCCCGGGGTCGGGTCATGGTGACGCTGCGGAGTGTGACGGTACATCCCGCCCCCGTGTCAAACGGGAAAAGCCCGCAACGGCCACTCGAACGGTAACCCGACTACCGGCATTCCTGCCGCCCGGAGTGGCGGACAGCCCTTTCGGCCCTATCCGGAGTGTGATCTCTCAGTTACCGGGGACCCGGTCGGCGGACGACCGGGAACCGTGAAGTCAGAGGCGCGTGAGGCACCAGGCCCCGGCGGCGAGCGCGGCCAGGGCGACGACGCTCGCGAGGGTGGCGGATGCGACGCGGCTCACACCCTCGGCAACGGGCTCGCGGCGGTACAGCCGGGTCGCGGTCCAGGTCAGCAGCCCGGCCCCGAACAGGGCGAACACCGTACCCGCGAAGATCGCCGGTCCGCTCTCCATGTCCCGCTCCCTTCGTTCCCGCAATGCCCAGCGACGGGAGGCTGACACATCCGGGAGGCGGGTGCACGAATCCGGGGTGAACGCGCGGCGGCCGAAGCGCGATACGTCACCCATACGCCCCCCTGGCACGGTCCCTGGCGCGGGAACCCGGGACGGTTGGTCCCGGGATCGCGGAGCCCGGGGCTCGTGGATTACGGACCGTAGACCGGGCTCGTAGCCCTGACTCGCGGACCTGGCTCGTGGACCAGGGCGTGGACCGGGCTCGAAAGACCCCGAGGCCGTACGCCGTGCGAGCCGGACGCGTACGGCTCCGAGGCTGCTCCCGCGCCGCATCCGCCTGGCCTCCGCGGCAGCACGCGCGTGTGCGGGACGCGCGAATCGGGTTGCGCCCGGCGGATGTTGGCCGGTTTCACGCCCTCGGAGCCCCGGCTCGCGCCTCTCCGCCCCGGGTACGGACCCTCATCGTGGCGAGCGATCTGACGGGTGCGCGGGCGCGAGCACCCGAACGGGTACGGCCCAGTGCGCCGTGCGCGCCCGGCGATCGCGCCCGCCGCCCTGGCTAGCGCGCCGGCTCCAGGAACCCCTGCTCAACCAGCAGCCGGATCTGTGCGGGGGTCCGGTCGCGCAGCAACACGGGGTCCTCGCCGACGAGTTGAGCGATGGCGTCGAGGATCCGCCCCGCGCTCAGCGTGCCGTCGCAGACGCCGGCGAAGCCGGCACCGACCGTGTCCACCTTCGTGGCACGCCGCATCCCGCGGTTCTGGCGCAGCACGACATGCTCGGGGTCCTCCGCGCCGGGCAGCCCGACCTGCTCCTGCACCACCTCGGCGGCGAGCCTGAAGTGCCCGGCGAGCAGGGCCGCGTCGTCGTGCTCCCGCAGATAGTCGACACGGTCGAAGTGCGCGCGCACCGTGGCGCCCAGCGGCTGTTCCACCGGGTGCGGCCACTCCTCGACGGTGATCGACGGCTCGGCGGCGTCCGTCCGGTGCAGCGCGATCCAGCCGAAGCCCACCGCGCGGACCTTGCGTGCCTCGAACTCGTCGAGCCAGACGTCGTAGCGTCCCTGGTACTCCGCCGTGTCGCCGCGGTGGTCGCCCGCGTCCCGCAGCCACAACTCGGCGTACTGCGTGACGTCCTGGACCTCGCGCTGCACGATCCATGCGTCACAGCCGCGCGGCACCCATGAGCGCAGCCGGTCCTGCCAGTCCTCCCCTTCCACGTGCTGCCAGTTGGCGAGGAACTGCGCGAACCCGCCCTCGTTCAGCCGCTCCCCCGACATCTGAACGAGCGTGCGGCACAGATCGTCCCCGCCCATCCCGCCGTCGCGGTAGGTGAGCCGGGCGCCCGGCGAGATCACGAAGGGCGGGTTGGAGACGATCAGGTCGTATGTCTCCTCGTCCCGGATCGGCTCGAACAGCGAGCCCTGGCGCAGATCCGCGGCCGGGGCGCCGGACAGCTCCAGGGTCAGCGCGGCGATGTGCAGGGCCCTCGGGTTGACGTCGGTCGCCGTCACGCGCGTGGCGTGCTGGGCGGCGTGCAGCGCCTGGATCCCGGAACCGGTGCCGAGGTCGAGGGCGGAGCCGACGGGGGTACGCACGGTGATCCCGGCAAGGGTCGTGGAGGCTCCGCCGACCCCCAGGACGACCTGCTCGTCCCGGCTGCCGATGCCGCCCGCCCCGCCGACCGCGCACCCCAGGTCGGAGACGATGAACCAGTCCTCGCCGTCGGATCCGCCGTACGGCCGGACGTCCACGGTCGCGGCGAGCTCGTCGCCCCCGGTGCGTGCCAGCCAGCCGGCGTCCACGCACTCGTCGACGGGCAGAACGCCCGCCACGCGCGCGTGCGGCACCGGCTGTTGCAGCAGAAACAGCCGGACGAGGGTCTCCAGCGGTGTGTCCCCGCGGGTGGCCCGGAGTGCGGGCACGGTCTCGCTCCGGGCGAGCGCAGCGTACGCGGGCGCACCGAGCAGTTCGAGCAGCCCGTCGGCCGTGAAGGAGGCCGCCAGCAGGGCGTCCCGCAGCTGTGCGGTGACGTCGGCTCGATCGGTGGAGGGCAGCGTGGACAGACTGGGGTTACTCACGCCCCCCATTGTGGCGCGGGGTGGCCGGCCCTGACGGCAGCACCGGCCACCCGGAACGCGACGTTCAGCCGGTCGTCGCCGGGGCCGAGGCGGACGTGGAGGCGCTCTTGCAGCTCGCCTGCTTCGTCATCGCCACGCCGACCTCGCCCGCCTCCAGCTGCTTGAGCGCGTCGTTCCCGCTCTTGCTCAGCTTGTCGAGCTGGGTCGCGATCCCCTTGAGCCCGTCGGCGAACTTCGCCTGGTCCTTCGTGTTCAGCCCGTCCATCTGCTTCTGGAGGCCGGCGTACGCCGTGGAGATGCTGTTGAGCTCCTGGACCGCGTTCTTCTGCTTGGCCGCGCCGCTGTCGACCTCGGGCGCGCCCGCCCTCTCGACGCCCGCGCTGATCGCCTTGTAGGCGTCGGACATGTCCTGGAAGGCCTGGGAGTCCGTCTTCTGGACCTGCTCGGGCGTGCTGTTGTCCGAGGTCTGCTTCTGGATCGCGGTGCTGGCGTCGGCGATCTTCTTCGCCTGGGGCTGCACCGCGTCGCAGACCTGCTTGGCCCAGGTCCCGAGCTTGTCCTCGCTGACGCTGCTCTTGCTGCCGCTGGTGCATCCCGACAGTGCCAGTACCAGTACCGCACCGCCGGACAGTGCGGCTGCGAGCTTCTTGTTCACCGGATCGGTCCCTTCCATGGCTCTCTCGGCCCCGGAAGATACACGCCAACCGGGCGACGGCCGCGTGGCGATTGTCGCTGATGACCGCCCTTGCAGGCATTTACACCAAGAGAGAGAAGGGTCACGCAGAGAGGCATGAACACGGACAGGGCGGGCGTACAGGCTCGCGATGAGCGCCGTACGCCCGCCCTTTTGTCCCGTACCTGACCAGGCGGAAAAGCGGGTGCCGTGTGGCCCGCTACGAAACCACCGCCGCGTCGGGTGACTTGCTGACCCGCTCGGCGTTCTCTTCGTCACCCACGGCGATTCCACGCCGCTTGGAGATGTAGACAGCAGTCGCGATCACGGCAAGGGCGAGGACCGCGACCAGGATCCGGACGCCGAGACTCTTGTCGCTGCCGTACGAGAACTTGATCACCGCCGGCGCGATGAGCAGCGACACCAGGTTCATCACCTTCAGCAGGGGGTTGATCGCCGGGCCCGCGGTGTCCTTGAAGGGGTCGCCGACCGTGTCGCCGATCACCGTCGCGGCATGCGCGTCGCTGCCCTTGCCGCCGTGGTGCCCGTCCTCGACGAGCTTCTTGGCGTTGTCCCAGGCACCGCCCGAGTTGGCCAGGAAGACCGCCATCAGCGTGCCGGTGCCGATCGCGCCCGCGAGGTACGCCCCGAGCGCGCCGACGCCCAGTGTGAAGCCGAGGGCGATGGGCGCCATGACGGCGAGCAGACCGGGGGTGGCCAGTTCCCTGAGGGCGTCCTTGGTGCAGATGTCCACGACCCTGCCGTACTCCGGCTTCTCCGTGTAGTCCATGATCCCGGGCTTCTCACGGAACTGCCGTCGCACCTCGTAGACCACCGCGCCGGCGGACCGCGACACGGCGTTGATCGCCAGCCCCGAGAAGAGGAAGACGACCGCCGCGCCCACGATGAGGCCGACCAGGTTGTTGGGCTGCGAGATGTCCATGACCAGGCTCATCGGTCCGCCGTCGCCGACCTTCGCGCCCACGTCCTGTGCGGCCGTGGTGATCGCGTCGCGGTACGAGCCGAAGAGCGCCGAGGCGGCGAGAACGGCGGTGGCGATGGCGATGCCCTTGGTGATCGCCTTGGTCGTGTTGCCCACGGCGTCCAGGTCGGTGAGCACCTGCGCGCCCGCGCCCTCGACGTCGCCGGACATCTCGGCGATGCCCTGCGCGTTGTCGGAGACCGGCCCGAAGGTGTCCATGGCGACGATCACGCCGACCGTGGTGAGCAGACCCGTGCCTGCCAGCGCCACCGCGAACAGCGCGAGCATGATCGACGTGCCGCCCAGCAGGAACGCTCCGTACACGCCGAGCCCGATCAGCAGCGCCGTGTAGACGGCCGATTCCAGGCCGAGGGAGATACCGGCGAGGACGACGGTCGCGGGTCCGGTCAGCGAGGTCTTGCCGATGTCCCGCACCGGGCGGCGGGTGGTCTCGGTGAAGTAGCCGGTCAGCTGCTGGATCAGCGCGGCGAGCACGATGCCGATGGCCACCGCGACGAGTGCGAGGATCCGCGGGTCGCCGTCCTTGGCCCGGATCGCCGCGTCGGAGATGCCCTTGAGGCCGGCGTACGACGACGGCAGATAGGCGTAGACGGCCGCGGCGACCAGCGCCAGCGAGATCACCGCCGAGATGAAGAAGCCCCGGTTGATCGCGGACATGCCGCTGCGGTCCGCACGCCGCGGCGCCACCGCAAAGATGCCGATCATCGCGGTCACGACCCCGATCGCGGGCACGATCAGCGGGAACGCCAGCCCCGAGTTGCCGAACGCGGCCTTCCCGAGGATCAGCGCGGCCACCAGCGTCACGGCGTACGACTCGAAAAGGTCGGCCGCCATGCCCGCACAGTCGCCGACGTTGTCGCCCACGTTGTCGGCGATGGTCGCGGCATTACGCGGGTCGTCCTCCGGAATGCCCTGCTCGACCTTGCCGACCAGGTCGGCGCCGACGTCGGCGGCCTTGGTGAAGATGCCGCCGCCGACACGCATGAACATGGCGATCAGGGCCGCGCCGAGACCGAAGCCCTCCAGGACCTTCGGGGCGTTCGCCGCGTACACCAGCACCACGCAGGAGGCGCCCAGCAGACCGAGCCCCACCGTGAACATGCCGACGACGCCACCCGTGCGGAAAGCGATCTTCATGGCTCGGTGCGAAACGGTGGTGAGGTCCTTCTCGGGCTCGCCCTTCGCCGGGGTCGCCTCGCGGGCCGCGGCGGCGACCCGCACATTGCTGCGTACGGCGAGCCACATGCCGATATAGCCGGTGGCCGCCGAGAACGCCGCACCGATCAGGAAGAACACCGACCGTCCGGCACGCTGATTCCAGTCGTCCGCGGGCAGCAGCATGAGCAGGAAGAACACGACCACGGCGAATACGCCGAGCGTGCGAAGCTGCCGGGCCAGATAGGCGTTGGCGCCTTCCTGGACCGCCGCGGCGATCTTTTTCATGCTGTCGGTGCCCTCGCCCGCCGCGAGTACCTGGCGCACCAGAATCCCGGCGACCACGAGGGCCGCGAGGGCGACCACCCCGATCGCGATCACGATCAGGCGGTTGCTGTCGGTCAGTACGGCCGCTGCGAGGGTTGTGGGATGGTCAAACTGTTGAGGGGTAGAAAGCCCCGCCATTCGTCCTCCTTGACGCTTGGGCTGAGCTCAAGATGTGGACGGATTGTAGGTACCGGGACCTGATCAAAACAGTGCGCGGTAAGCGGAATTGGCCTTCACATGCTCTTCAGTAAAAGATCGCACGTGAGACACAGAACCCGAAAGAGGTAATGCCCCAAAGGCATTGACTGGATCAGTGCTTGATCAAATTATCGCGCGATTGATCGTGAAGGAATTCACGAATAGCGGGCGCGACTGTACAAAAACAAGGGCCCTGCACACGGCAGGGCCCTTGAAACCGTAACGACCGCTACGGGAAGAGGGAGACGTACGAGACCTGTCAGGCCGGGAGCGTGGCGGGCGGCGTGGTCGGCCAGCTCATCCTGATCAGTCCGCCGTTCTCCCCGGTGGACACCTCGACGTCGTCCACGAGGCCGCTGATGACCGCGAGGCCCATCTCGTCCTCCTCGGCCTCGGCGTCGTCGACGGCACCGGACGCGCCGGACGCCTTGTCGCCGGGCACCAGGTGGGGCGCCTCGTCACCGACCTCGATGGAGAACTGCTTCTCCTCCTCGGTCAGCAGCACCCGCACCGGCGCCGAGATGCCGTTGCTCTGGTGCAGTCCGACGGCCCGGGTGCAGGCTTCGCCGACGGCGAGCCTGACCTCGTCGAGTACGGCCTCCTCCACTCCGGCCCTGCGCGCCACCGCTGCCGCCACCAGACGGGCGGTCCTGACGTGCTCGGGCAGCGCGCTGAAGCGGAGTTCAACGGTGGCCATGCATCCCCCTCGGAACTCGGGCGTGCGATCAGGGGGCCGGGCCGACAGGGCCCGGTCCCCCGCTCTTAACTTCAGCCGTCCGGGCCCTGCGGCCCGGAAGCGGGTCAGTCGGTGGCCGCTACCGCTTCCTCGACCGAGGTGTGGATCGGGAACACCTTGGTGAGACCGGTGATGCGGAAGATCTTGAGAATGCGCTCCTGGTTGCACACCAGGCGCAGGGAGCCCTCATGGGCCCGCACACGCTTCAAGCCGCCCACCAGCACGCCAAGCCCGGTGGAGTCGAGGAAGTCCACGCCCTCCATGTCGACGACGAGGTGGAAATTCCCGTCGTTCACCAGCTCGACCAGCTGCTCGCGCAGCTTGGGCGCGGTATATACGTCGATTTCGCCACCGACCTCGACGACCGTACGATCGCCGACGGTACGGGTCGACAGGGACAGGTCCACGGATCCTCCAGCACCTTGCTATCGAGCGGTCGCCCCACGGGACACCTCGGCAGAGCCCCAGGACGGTTCGCCAGCCGCGATGGCATTCAATCACTTACCGGCAGGCGTGCACGACGCCTTGGGCCCATTGTCCGTCACGCCAGTGACACACTCGGTGCCGATGGCCAAGAATCACCGATCCGATCGACCCCCGACAGACCCCGTGTCCCGCCTCGCGCCGGCCACGGTGCTGGACCGGCTCGCCTCGGGGCCGAGCCGGGCTTCGCGCATCACTCATACGGAGCACTTGCCCCCGCGAGAGGGCCGCCATGCCGTCTGGCCGGACCGGATCCGCGCGGAGGTCGTCGCCGCCGTGCGGGACGCGGGCATCGAGCACCCCTGGGCCCACCAGACGCTCGCCGCCGAGCACGCCCTGGACGGCGATTCGGTGGTCGTCGCCACGGGCACCGCGTCGGGCAAGTCGCTCGCCTACCTCGTCCCGGTGCTGTCCTGCCTGCTGGACGGCTCCGAGGCCCCGAACGGGCGGGGCGCGACCGCCCTCTATCTGGCCCCCACCAAGGCTCTCGCGGCAGATCAGCGCCGGTCCGTGAAGGAACTTTCACAACCCCTGGGCACAGCGGTCCGCCCCGCGGTGTACGACGGCGACACGCCCCCCGAGGAACGCGAATGGGTGCGTCAGTACGCCAACTACGTCCTCACCAACCCCGACATGCTGCACCGGGGCATATTGCCCTCACATCCGCGCTGGTCCTCCTTCCTGCGTGCCCTGAAGTACGTCGTCATCGACGAGTGCCACACCTACCGCGGCGTCTTCGGCTCCCATGTCGCCCAGGTCCTGCGCCGCCTGCGCCGCCTCTGCGCCCGCTACGGCTCCTCCCCCGTCTTCCTGCTGGCCTCCGCGACCGCCGCCGAGCCCTCGGTGGCCGCCCGCCGTCTCACCGGTCTCCCGGTCGTCGAGGTCGCGGACGACGCCTCCCCGCGCGGCGAGCTGGTCTTCGCCCTCTGGGAGCCCCCGCTGACCGAGCTCCACGGCGAGAAAGGTGCACCCGTTCGGCGTACCGCGACCGCCGAGACGGCCGATCTGCTGACCGACCTGACCGTGCAGGGCGTGCGCTCGGTCGCCTTCGTCCGCTCCCGCCGCGGCGCCGAACTGATCTCGGTGATCGCCCAGGAGCGTCTGGCCGAGGTCGACCGCTCCCTGGCCCGGCGCGTAGCCGCGTACCGCGGCGGTTACCTTCCCGAGGAACGCCGCGCCCTCGAACGCGCCCTCCACTCCGGAGAGCTCCTCGGCCTCGCCGCCACCACCGCCCTCGAACTCGGTGTCGACATCTCCGGCCTGGACGCCGTCCTCATCGCCGGCTACCCGGGGACGCGGGCGTCCCTGTGGCAGCAGGCGGGCCGCGCGGGCCGCTCCGGCCAAGGCGCCCTCGCGGTCCTCGTCGCCCGAGACGACCCGCTGGACACGTTCCTCGTCCACCATCCCGAGGCCCTCTTCGACCAGCCGGTGGAGTCCACGGTCCTCGACCCGGACAACCCGTACGTCCTGGCCCCGCACCTGTGCGCGGCGGCCGCCGAGTCCCCGCTGACAGAGGAGGACCTGGAGCTGTTCGGCCCCGCGTGCGCCGAACTGCTGCCGCAGCTGGAGGCCGCGAAACTGCTGCGCCGCCGCACGAAGGCCTGGCACTGGACACGCCGGGAGCGGGCCGCCGACCTCGCGGACATCCGCGGGGAGGGCGGGCGCCCGGTTCAGGTCGTCGAGGCCGGCACCGGGCGGCTGCTCGGCACGGTCGACGCGGGCGCCGCGCACACCACGGTGCACGAGGGCGCGGTCCATCTGCACCAGGGCCGGACCTATCTGGTGCGGTCACTTGAGCTGGAGGACTCCGTCGCCCTGGTCGAGGAAGCCAACCCGCCGTACTCGACGGTCGCCCGCGACACGACGTCCATCTCCGTCCTGGAGACGGACCTCGAGGTCCCCTGGGGCGAGGGCCGGCTCTGCTACGGCTCCGTCGAGGTCACCAACCAGGTCGTCTCCTTCCTGCGCCGACGTCTCATCACCGGCGAGGTGCTGGGCGAGACGAAGCTCGACCTCCCTCCTCGTACGCTGCGCACCCGAGCCGTGTGGTGGACGGTCACCGAGGACCAGCTGGACGAGGCCCGGATCAGCCCGGAGATCCTCGGCGGCGCCCTGCACGCCGCCGAACACGCCTCCATCGGCATGCTCCCGCTCTTCGCCACCTGCGACCGCTGGGACATCGGGGGCGTGTCCGTCCCGCTCCATCCGGACACCCTGCTGCCCACGGTGTTCGTGTACGACGGGCACCCGGGCGGCGCGGGCTTCGCGGAGCGGGCCTTCCGCACGGCCCGCTCCTGGCTGGACGCCACCCGCCAGGCCATCGCCTCCTGCGAGTGCGAGGCCGGCTGCCCGTCCTGCATCCAGTCCCCCAAGTGCGGCAACGGCAACGACCCGCTGCACAAGAGGGGGGCCGTGCGCCTCCTCACGGTGCTGCTGCGCGGGGCGCCGCAGGAGACGGAAGGCGAGACGGAAGCTCCGGCGAAGGCGGAAGGCGAGGCCCGGGCATAGGACGGTCGCGGCGGGGCTGCCGGTGGTCCCGGAAGCCCCTCCTCCGGCGCCGCCGCTTCCGCCGGTCCCGCCCTCGCCCTCACCTCGGCGGTGAAGGGACCCGAGACCGATGCCACCGTGACATCGGAGACCTCCCCCGCGACGACACACCGCACGAGTCGACCCCCTTGGGCTCCCGCCACGCGACCTGCCCTCGTACACGCCGCCTCACCTCCCTCCGTCCAGCGGTCGGCGGCCGCCAGCGCGGCCAGGTCGGCCGCGGCAGCCGCACGATGGCGGACCAGCACGACCTCCCCATGCGCCAGCAGTACGCCGAAGACGGCACAGAGGGCTCCGGTCAGGCACACGACCCAGACGGTCGCCGAACCGCGGTCCGAAGTGCGGTCGGAACCGCGGTCCGAGGGGGCCCCTGCCGAGCGCGCCCTTCGGACGCTCTCCGCATGGGCGTTGAGTACGTCGAGCAGCCCGGACAGGGAGCGAGCTCCGCCGCACCGGCGGTCACCGAGACGGCTCACCGATTCACCCCCACGGTCTCCTCCGCCGACGCCACGGCCTCGTGCCGCAGTTCGAGCGTCAGCGCCCTCGGGCCCGGCGGGTGAGCGACGACCAACACGTGCACCGTGTCGCCCTCCCGGCTCACCGTGACCCTGGCTCCGTCCGGCGCAGCCTGCCGGGCCACTCTCCGCACCACGTCGGCGGGCTCCTGCCGGGCCGCGGCCCGGGCCCCCGCCCGCGCCGCGTCCACGCACTCGATCTCCGCGGACGCGGCCAGCAGGGCCCACAGAAGGGCCGTCGCGAAGAGCACCAGGGCGGGGAGGACGACCGCGGTCTCCGCCGTCACGAATCCTCGGTCCCGACAGCGGCCTCCTCCCCGGCACACCGGCGACCCGTCACATCCGGACACTGAGCGCCCGCTTCACGATGTCCTGCAACTCCGCGCTGACCTGCCCGCTCGTCAGCACCTTGTAGAGAAGCGCCGCGAAGGCCACCGCGGCGATGATCCCCACCGCGTACTCCGATGTGACCATGCCCGCATCCCCGCGCACCGCCGGCCGTACCCGGCGCACCAGCGCACGCATCCGAGCCCGTACCCGTACCACCTTGCTCATGCCAACCCCCGTCGGTTGCTATGCCGTTGTTGTTTGTTCCGTTGATCCGTTCGATCGAGCCGTGTGATCCGTTCGATCGAGGCGTGCGACTCCGTACGATCGCCACGCACCGCTCTCCGTTTTCCGCTCTCCACCCATCCGCCCACCGCCCCCGCCCGTCATCCGTCCCTCGTCAGCGGCCGCCTCCTCCCAGGAGCCCGCCCGCGAGTCCGATCACCACGGGCAGCACCCCGACCGCGATGAAGGCGGGCAGGAAGCACAGCCCCACCGGGGCGGTGACCAGGACGCCCGCCCGGCGCGCACGAGCCGTCGCCGTACGGCCCCATTCAGCGCGAGCCTCCGTCGCCAGGCGCCCGACCGACGCGGCCGCCGGTACTCCGGAGTCACCCGCCCGCTCCAGGAGCCGGGCCAGTGCTGCGGCGCCGGGGAGGGAGGCGAGCCGCCGCCAGGCGTCGGCAGGTTCACCACCCAGCCGCATCTCGGCCGCACCTCGCTCCAGCCGCTCCCCGACCGGCCCTCGCAGCGCCTGCCCCACGGCCTGAGCGGCCGCCACGGGGCCCGCACCGGCCGCGATGCACGCCGCCAGCAGATCGGCTGCCAGCGGCAGTTGGCGGGCCGCCACGCCGGTGTCGCAGTCCCGGGCGAGGCGGTCGCGCTCCTGCCGGGCTCGCCATCGCACGACGCCCACTCCGGTGACCAGTCCGGCCGCCGCCCCGCCCGGCCCTCCGACGAGCAGCCAGCCGGCACACAACGCCCCCAGGACCGGCAGCCACCGTCGCGGGGCGCCCCCCAGCAGCCGCGGCCCGATGCCCTGCCGTTCAGGGGGTGCGCCGCGCGCCCCTCTCCTTCGCTTCTCCGGCCTCTCGGGCGCGTCGTCCCGGGTCAGCAGCGCACTCAGCCGCCGCCGCGCCCTCCGCTCGTGCCGCGTGGTGGCGAGGAGCCACACCGACCACCCCAGCGCCGGGATCCCACACAGCACCCACAGCCTGTGGACAACTCCGGCGCTCATGCCGCCTCCGCCCCTCGCACGATCCGCAGCGCCCACCACATCCCCGCGCCCTCCAGCACACCGCCGGTCACGAGACAGACCAGTCCGGCTCCGGTGTGCAACAGCACGTGCAGCGGGTGGGCGCCCAGCGCGGTGCCCAGCAGCAGGCCGAGGACCGGCAGCCCCGCGAGCAGGACCACCGTCGAGCGGGCGCCCGCCAACTGGGCCTGCAGATCGGCACGCTGGTCGCGTTCGGCGCGCAGGGCCGCCTCCAGCCGGTCGAGTCCGGCCGCCAGGCCCGCACCCCGGTCCACGGCCACCCGCCAGCAGGCCGCGAGCCCCGACAAGCCGTCGGCCCCCGGCTGCCGTGCCGCGACCGCGAGCGCACCCGGCACATCCCCACCGAACCGGGCCGCCGCCAGCACCGCAGCGTGGGCCTCGCCGAGGCCGCCCGAGTCGCGCGCGGCCCGTAACAGCGCCTCACCCGGCTGGCACCCCGCGCGCACCTCCCCGGCGAGCGACGCGCACAGCGCGATCACGGCTTCACCGCGGCCGTCCCACACCTGTCGCGCCTCCCGCGCCAGCCGCACCCTGCGCAGGACGGCCACGCCCACGGCCCCCAGCAGCAGAGGCAGCGCGGACGCGCCGAGCACCGCGACAAGCGCCCCCGCGGCGAGCGACCACCATTCGGCCGTCAGCCTCCGCGCCCGGCCGAGGAACCGCTTCCAGAGCGGCGGGCCCACCCCCGCCGCCGCGCCACCGCCCGCGAACAGCAGCCGGGCGCGGTGCGCCCCCGTGTTCGGGCCGCTCATCATCCGGGCCGCCACGCCGGCGCACACCAGTCCCGCGCCGACCGACATCTGACCGATCCCCATCACCACCACGCACTCCCGTCGTCCTCATCGCCTTGATCGCCTTGATCGCTTCACTCGCCCGGATCGCCTGCGCCACTTGCATCGCTCCCGTTCCGCAGCAGCTCCCGCAGCCGCCCCCACCCGCGCTCGGGCATGAACGCCTCCGGTCCCCACCGCAACGCCGGCACCGTCACCACCAGCCCCGACGCGTCCCGCTCCAGCACATGCACCTCCGCGATCCGACGCCGTCCCGTCCGGTCGCGCACGAGGTGGAGGACCACCGACAGGGCGGCCGCCAGCTGGCTGTGCAGCGCGGCCCGGTCCAGGCCCGCGGCGGTGCCGAGCGCCTCCAGCCGAGCGGGCACCTGCGCCGCCGCGTTCGCGTGGAGCGTCCCGCAGCCGCCCTCGTGCCCCGTGTTCAGCGCGGCCAGCAGGGAGACCACCTCGGGGCCGCGCACCTCTCCGACGACCAGCCGGTCGGGTCTCATCCGCAGGGCCTGCCGCACCAGGTCCTGGAGCTCGACCAGCCCCACGCCCTCCTGGTTCGCGGGCCGGCCCTCCAGGCGCACCACATGCGGGTGGTCCGGGCGCAGCTCCGCCGAGTCCTCGGCCAGCACGATGCGCTCCGCCGGTCCCACCACGCCCAGCAGCGCGCTGAGGAGTGTGGTCTTGCCGGATCCGGTACCCCCGCTGATCACATAGGAGAGCCGGGCGGCGATCAGCGCCCGCAGCACGCGGTCCCCGCCCGGGGGCACCGTCCCGGCCGCCACCAGCTCGTCCAGGGTGAACGCCCGTGGCCGTACGACGCGCAGGGACAGACAGGTGCAGCCGACCGCGACCGGGGGCAGCACCGCGTGCAGCCGGGTGCCGTCCGGCAGCCGGGCGTCGACCCACGGTCTGGCGTCGTCGAGACGCCGCCCCGCCACGGCGGCCAACCGCTGCGCGAGGCGCCGTACGGCAGCCGCGTCCGGGAAGGACACCGCCGTCAGTACCAGTCCGCCGCCCCGGTCCACCCACACCCGATCGGGCTCCGACACCAGGACATCGGTGACGGAAGGGTCGGCGAGCAACGGCTCCAGGGGGCCGCTGCCGACGAGTTCGGAACGCAGCTGCCGGGCCGCGCCCAGCACCTCCGCGTCCCCCAGCACCCGTCCCTGCTCGCGCAGGGCCTGGGCCACGCGCGCGGGAGTCGGTTCGGCCCCGCTCTCCACCAGCCACTGCCGCACACCGTCCAGCAGCCGTGTGCGTTCATCGATGCCGCCCCCGGGCACCGCCCCCGGACCCGCCCGGGACCCGAGCACCGCGCCATGGTCCGTCTCCACCCCCGCCCCGAAGCCCTGCTCCCTCGCGTCCCAGCCCCGCGCCGTCGCGCCCCAGCTCGTACTCATGGGTCAGTCACCCGCCTCGGCCAGCGCACGCTCCCAGAACGCCGCGCAGAACCGGGCGAGCGGCCCCCGCATCGCTCCCCCGGGCGGCACGGAACCGTCCCGGGACGGTGGTTCGTGAGGGACTTCGCCGAGCAACGGCAGTCCCAGCAGCCGCGCCACCTCGCGGTGGTCGAGCCCTGGTGCATAAGGTCCCCGGACCGCGACCCTCAGGTCGCCCAGCACCATGCCGACCACCGACGCCACCCGCCGTGCGGCCGCGATGGCGCGTAACTCGGCAGGGATCACCAGTAACCCGACGTCCACCTGGGCGAGAACCTCGGCCGCCCCCTCGTCCACGCGGCGCGGAAGGTCGACGACGACCGCGCCGCCGCGTCGCCGGGCGGCGGCGAGGACCGCCCGGACCGCCTGGGGCGGAACGGACACGGTGTCGCCGCGGTCCCAGCTCAGCACCCGCAGCGCGTGCAGTTCGGGCAGCGACTCCTCCAGGGCGCCGCCGCCGACCCGTCCCCGGGAGGCGGCGAACGCCGGCCAGCGCAGCCCCGCCGTGGTCTCCCCGCCGAGGAGTACGTCGAGTCCGCCGCCCAGTGGATCCGCGTCCACGAGCAGGGTGCGCCTTCCCTCGCGTGCGGAGGTGACGGCCAGGGCGCAGGCGAGCGTCGACGCACCGGCCCCGCCGCGACCGCCGATCACGCCGACGGTGAGCGCCGGACGGCCGGCCCCTTCGGCCACGTCGGCGATGCGGTCGACCAGCCATTGCTCACCGTCGGGCAGCATCAGGACGTGGTCGGCGCCGATCTCCACGGCGCGCCGCCAAACCCCGGAATCGTCCTGATCCCGCCCAACCAGCACCACGCCACGCCTGCGTGCGGCCCCGCGCACGCGGCGCACCGCATCGTCGCCGACGATGACGAGCGGCGCCGTTTCCCAGCCGCCCCGACGCGTCGGGATCCCCGGATGAACCTCCGGTCTGGCGCCCGCCGCCGCGCACAGACGCAGCAGATCGTCGAGGAGTTCGGCGTCCTCGGTGACGATCAGCGGCCCGCTCCGCCGCTGATCGGCGGCGTCCGGCCTGTCGTGTGTGATGGCTCCGCTCACGATCTCCAGCCTCCTTCGCTGCTTCCTCCGCGCCTCTTGCGCGCTTCTTCCGCTTCGGCGCTGACTGCGCGCCGCTTCCGCGTTCTTCCGTCCGGTCCGCGGGAACCACCCGGGCCCCGCGCTTCCCACTCGTGTGAAGAACCGGCAACCGGCTTGCATATGAGCGGTCGATACGAACCGGCCATACGCACGCGACAAACCGGAACCGGCCATGAACTCGCCGTCGGCGGGACGCGTTGGAATCACGGTGCAGCGATCCCGGAAATCATGTGGATCTTGGTCGATAACTGTGGACAACCCAGTGATTGTGAATATCGCCTTCACTCCCGCCGGGTGGGAGTGGTTGAGGGCGAGACGGCTTCCACAGAGCAGCGCAACGGCTACACACGGTGACCGAACGAGGGTGCTGCGAGACTGCGGCCACGAGAGGGGCTCAGTGGCCCGAGGCCGGACTGCACAGGGGAAAAACCCACCCGGACATGCGACGACCCCCGCCGGGGGGGAGAGCGGGGGTCGTCCCCACGGCCGACTCGGGGGGGGAGGAGTCGGACCGGGTTAGCACGGTCGCGAACGATCCGTGACTTCCATGGTGTACCCGAGAGCCCTCTCAGGCAAACCCACACGCCTCACCTTACGCCGAATGGTGGGCCCTATGCTCTGGCCCGTGGAAAACCACTCCTTGCCCCGCACGGCGGCCTTCTTTGACCTGGACAAGACGGTCATTGCGAAGTCGAGCACGCTCACCTTCAGCAAGTCCTTCTACCAAGGCGGTCTGATCAACCGCAGGGCCGCGTTGCGGACCGCGTACACCCAGTTCGTGTTCCTCATCGGCGGTGCCGACCACGACCAGATGGAACGGATGCGTGAGTACCTGTCCGCACTGTGCCGCGGCTGGAACGTCCAGCAGGTCAAGGAGATCGTCGCCGAGACGCTCCACGAACTGATCGACCCGATCATCTACGACGAGGCCGCCTCCCTCATCGAGGAGCACCACACCGCCGGGCGCGACGTCGTGATCGTGTCCACGTCCGGCGCCGAGGTGGTCGAACCGATCGGCGAGCTGCTCGGCGCGGACAGCGTCGTGGCCACCCGCATGGTCGTGGGCGACGACGGCTGCTTCACGGGCGAGGTGGAGTACTACGCCTACGGCCCGACGAAAGCAGAGGCGGTCAAGGAGCTCGCCGAGTCCGAGGGGTACGACCTCTCGCGCTGCTTCGCCTACAGCGACTCCGCGACCGATCTGCCGATGCTGGAGGCGGTCGGCCATCCGCACGCCGTGAACCCGGACCGGACCCTGCGGCGCGAGGCAGTCGCGCGCGGGTGGCCGATCCTGGACTTCCACCGCCCGGTCCGGCTGAAGCAGCGGCTTGCCGTACCGCCTCGTCCGGCCCTCCTCGCGGTCGCCGCGATAGGAGCGGCGGCGGCCACGGCGGGGCTCGTGTGGTACGCGAGCAGACGACGCGCGCCGGTCATATGAGCCCCGGCACAGACCTGACGTGCCCCGGGCGCCGGCCCCCGCGCCGGACGCCGGAGCCCCACCGACACCGCATCAGCCCCGGCACGCGCGCGTGACGCCGGACCTCTGCCCGATTTGCACCTCTTTGAATCGAAAAGTAAAGAACTGTGGCGAAGGGGTTCCGCTCGTCCCGGCCTGAGTAGTACAAAGGGTTTAGCGGCCCGCGAGACCAAAGGAAACAATCCGAAGGGATCGCCGTTAAACACGAAATTGGCCCCACGGACCCCAGCATGAACATCGAGCACCCACGCGACGTCGACCCGTCGATTACGGGCCAGCCGCACCAGGCACGGGCAGCAGTTCCCGGCCTGATGGGCACATATCGAGGACGCTTGGTAACCCGGTGAGCATGCCAGCGGCGGTACGATCACTCGTACCGCCGCAACCACGCAACAGGCCCTCGGCGAGGGCCTGTTCCCTTGTCCGGGGTTCGCCCGCCCGGGGCTACGCGGCCCCGCGCTGCAGCGCCTCGCAGACCGCGGTCGACTCACGGACACCCAGCTCGACGGCCTTTCCACAGTGGGCGATCCATGCCGCCATGCCCTCGGGTGTGCCCGACACATAGCCGTCCAGCGCGGCGACATAAGCCGCGCGGCCCAGTTCGGCGTGGCCGACCTCCGCCGAGCAGACCGCCTTGGGGTCGAGACCGCTGCCCACGAGGACGATGCGCTGGGCCGCACGCGCGACCAGGCCGTTGTGGGAGCCGAAGGGGCGCAGGGCGAGCAGTTCGCCGTGCACCACGGCCGCCGTCACCAACGCGGGGGCCGCACTCCCCGCGATCACCAGCTGGGAGAGCCCCTCCAGACGGCCGGAGACCTCGTCGGCATCCGGCAGCGGCAGCTCCACCAGAGGCTCGTCGACCGACTCCCCCTGCTGGCGGGGACGCCCCACACGGGGGTCGGAGTCCGCGGCCGCCACCAGGTGCAGCCGGGCCAGCACACGCAGGGGCGACTGCCGCCAGATCGACAGCAGCTGTCCCGCCTCCGCGGTCAGCCTGAGGGCCGCACCGACCGTCCGGGCCTCGTCGTCACCGCTGAAATCGGTACGCCGGCGCACTTCCTCCAGAGCCCAGTCGGCCCCGGAGAGCGCCGCCGAGCCGCGTGCGCCGCGCAGCGCCGCCTCGGAAGTGATCTCATTGCTGCGACGTCGCATGACCCGGTGGCCGTAGACCCGGTCCACGGACTTGCGCACGGACTCCACGGACTCGGCCACGCCGGGCAGCGCCGCCAGAACGGCGAGCGGATCGGCGGTCGCACCTGTCGTACTCATGAGTACGACACTACGCACCCGCGCGCCCCCTCCTTCGATGGAGTGGTCTTCTTCACGCCGACTGCGACGCACGGCAATCACACGACTACTGTTGGTGAACATGAAAATTGCTTTCGTCGGGAAGGGCGGCAGCGGCAAGACGACCCTGTCGTCCCTGTTCATTCGCCACCTCGCCGCCGTCGGAGCACCCGTCGTCGCGATCGACGCGGACATCAACCAGCACCTCGCGCCCGCCCTGGGACTGGACGAGGACGAGGCCGCGGCCCTGCCGGCCATGGGGGAACGGCTTCGGCTGATCAAGGACTACCTACGGGGCAGCAACCGGCGGATCGCCTCCGCCGAGACGATGATCAAGACCACTCCGCCCGGCGAGGGGTCCCGGCTGCTGCGGGTGCGGGAGAACAACCCGGTGTACGACGCCTGCGCGCGCCCGGTGGAACTCGACGGCGACGCCGTCCGTTTGATGGTCACCGGCCCCTTCACGGACGCCGACCTGGGGGTCGCCTGCTACCACTCCAAGACAGGAGCGGTGGAGTTGTGCCTGAACCACCTGCTGGACGGCCGCGACGAGTACGTGGTGGTCGACATGACGGCGGGCTCGGACTCCTTCGCCTCCGGCATGTTCACCCGCTTCGACATCACGTTCCTCGTCGCCGAGCCGACCCGGAAGGGGGTCTCCGTCTATCGCCAGTACAAGGAGTACGCCCGCGACTTCGGGGTCGTCCTGAAGGTCGTCGGCAACAAGGTGCAGGGTCAGGACGACATCGACTTCCTCCGCGCCGAGGTCGGTGACGACCTGCTCGTGACGGTCGGGCACTCGGACTGGGTGCGCTCCATGGAGAAGGGCCGTCCGCCCCGGTTCGAGTTCCTGGAGGACGCGAACCGTCGGTCCCTGCGCGTCCTCCAGGTCGCCGCCGACGCCACGTACGAACTGCGGGACTGGGAGCGGTACACCCGCCAGATGGTGCACTTCCACCTGCGCAACGCGACCAGTTGGGGAAACGAGCGCACCGGGGCCGACCTGGCGGCGCAGATCGACCCCGCGTTCGTCCTCAGGGAGGGCCTGGTCGCCGCCGTGTGAGCAACGGCGCCCGGCCTCGCCGGCTCCGGCGGCCTGGACGCGTCGGCCACCCATCGCCCCGGCGGGGGCGACCGGTTCCGCCGGGTCAGCGGCCGCTCCCCGCCGACGGCTTGATCGGCGGCGCTCCCGGGACCCCCTTGGGTTCCGGGGCGGGGTGGGCCGCCAGGAAGGACTCCCAGCCCTCCTTGGGGGCCTGGCCCACCTTCAGCGTGCCCAGCTTCCGCAGGACCTGCGGATCCTGCGCGTCCAGCCAGTCGGCGAGTTGGTGGAAGGAGACACAGCGCACCTCGGGCCGGGTGCAGACACGCTCGACGACCTCCTCGACGGCGCGCATGTATGTGCCGCCGTTCCAGGTCTCGAAGTGGTTGCCGACGACCATGGGTGCCCGGTTTCCGTCGTACGCGCGCTGGAAGCCCTGAAGCAGGCCGTCGCGCAACTGGTCGCCCCACACACCGAACTTGTCGGGATCACCCTGGGTCCGGGCGCCCGACTGGTCGGTCCTGAAGTTGTAGTCCATCGTCAACTGCTCGTAGGAGTGCCCCGGGAAGGGCACGAGCTGCATCGAGAGGTCCCACAGGCCGTCCCTCTTGCCGGGCCAGACCTGCCTGTCGATGCCGGAGGTGTCGTAGCGGAAGCCCAGGTCGCGAGCCGCCTTCACGAAGTTCGTCCGTCCCTCCAGGCAGGGCGTCCGGCCGCCGATGAGCTCCTTGTCATAGTCGAAGGGCAGCGAGGGCTCGCTCCTCAGGGCCGCATTGGTCTTCCAGGACTCCACGAACGACTTCGCCTGGGCGACCTCGTCCTTCCACTCCTCGACCGACCACCGGCCGACCCCGCCGTCGTTGCCGCAGAAGTGGCCGTTGAAGTGGGTGCCGATCTCGTTGCCCTCCAGCCAGGCGAGGCGCAGCTGCTCGACGGTGTCCCGGATTCCCTTCTCGTCGTTGAAGCCGATGTCCGAGCGGCCCGGGGAGTGCTGAGGCGGCCGGTACAGGTCGCGTTTGTCCTCCGGCAGGAGGTACACACCGCTCAGGAAGTACGTCATCGTCGCGTTGTTGGCCTTGGCGACCTTGCGGAAGTGCGAGAACAGCTTGTGGCTGTCCTCGCCGGCCCCGTCCCAGGAGAAGACCACGAACTGCGGGGGCCGCTGACCGGGCTTCAGCCGCTGGGGCCGGGGCAGATGCGGCTGCACACCGGTGTACGCGGTGGACCCGTCGCCGATCAGACGGACCGCACTCTCCGGCGCCGGCGCACCGGGAGCCTTGCTCATGCCCTGTCCGGAAGCGGTCGTGCCGGTCGAGCAACCGGCGAACGCGGTGGCACAGGCCGCGGCCACTGCGACGCCCGCGCCGATCCTCTGGGTGGCGGCCATCCTCCGCCCACCTTCTTCCTTCAGTCGGGGCCACGCCGATCAGTCGTGCGGTGCGGCGGAAGCCCGCCCCCACCCGCCGTCCAGCCAAGGTCACATGGGACGTCAGAGGGATTTGTATGACAAGCCGATGAAATTGCTACTTCACTCTGCTAGGTGACTTATTGCCCTATTTGCTCGGATATCAGATACGTTTCCTTTACTTGGCATTACGGTTCATTTACCGAGTGTTGGAGCATCCCGCCGCTGTACGCCGTGACCCACGGCCGCGCCCCGAACCCCGGCCCGTCGGCCGGGGACCGCCCATTCCGCGACCGCGCCACCCCGGAGGAGACGGGACCATGACCGCCTGCGTCCCCACCCGCGCCGCCGACTCGACTCGGACGAAGCGCCTGCACCAGCCCCACAGCCCACCGCCGTCCCGGCCCCGCCGCTTCCGCGTCGCGGCTGCCGATCTGTCGGCTTCCGTCTCGGTCTTCCTGATCGCCCTCCCCCTGTCCCTCGGCATCGCCCTAGCCACCGGTGCCCCGCTCCAGTCCGGCCTCGTCGCCGCCGCCGTCGGCGGACTCGTCGTCGGCCGGTTCGGCGGCTCCCCGCTCCAGGTCAGCGGCCCCGCCGCCGGGCTCACCGTGGTCACCGCCCACCTCATCCACCGCTACGGATGGCGTACGACCTGCGCCATCACCGTCCTCGCCGGTCTCGCCCAACTGGGCCTCGGCTGCCTGCGCGTGGCGCGTGCGGCGCTCGCGGTCAGTCCCGCGATCGTGCACGGCATGCTCGCGGGCATCGGCGTCACCATCGCCGTCGCCCAGCTGCACATCGTGCTCGGAGGCACCCCCCACAGCGCCGTCCTCGACAACCTGCGCGCGCTGCCCGCCCAGCTGGCCCGTCTCCATCCGGCCGCGGTCTCGGTCAGCGCGCTGACCCTCACCCTGCTGTTCGTCTGGCCACGGCTGCCCGGACGCACCGGACAGCTCCTGCGCAAGGTCCCGGCCGCGCTCATCGCCGTCACCGGGGCGACCGCCGTCGCCAGACTGGCCGGGCTCCCGCTGCCCAGGGTCGACCTGCCGTCCTGGCACAGCCACGCCCTGGCCGGGCTTCCCGAGGGATCCAGCACCGGCCTCGCCGTCGCCGTGCTGACCACCACGCTGGTGTGCAGTGTGCAGTCACTGCTCGGCGCCGTCGCCGTGGACAAGCTGGCCGCGGGACGGAATCCGCACCGCGGCCGCTCGGACCTGGACCGCGAGCTGCTCGGACAGGGTGCGGCCAACGTCGTCTCGGGAGCACTCGGCGGACTGCCGCTCGCGGGCGTCGCGGTGAGAAGTTCGGCGAACGTCCGAGCCGGCGCCGTCAGCCGGAACTCCACGATGTTGCACGGCGTTTGGGTAGTGGTGGCCGCGCTGCTGCTGGTCCCGGTGCTGGAGCTGATCCCCCTCGCCTCCCTCGCCGCACTGGTGATGGCCGTCGGCATCCAGATGGTGTCCCTGCACCACATCCGCACGGTCACCCGCCACCGAGAAGTGCTGGTCTACGCCGCCACCACCCTCGGCGTCGCCCTCCTGGGCGTCCTGGGGGGCGTGATCCTGGGTGTCGCCGTGGCCGTCGCGGTGGCCCTGCACCGCCTCACCCGCACCCGCATCACCCACGAGGACGACAAGGGAGTCCATCACGTACGAGTCCGAGGACAGCTGACCTTCCTCGCGGTGCCCCGGCTCAGCCGGACGCTGCACCTGGTGCCCGCCGGGACGGACGCCGTCGTGGAGCTGGACGGATCCTTCATGGACCACGCGGCGTACGAGTCCCTTCAGGACTGGCAGCGGACGCACCGGGCGCAGGGCGGCACGGTGGCCCTCACCGGCCGGGCCGGCAACCCCGTCGCGGTCCCCTCCCTGGACGCCCCCGCGCTCCAGGACAGCCAGGAGCCCGCGGAGGCGTCCGCGTGCCGGTGCCGGCCCTGGACACCGTGGCGCAACCACCAGTGCGAGCGGCCCCCGACCTCACCGCCCGGCGACCGTCCGGGCGGACCGGCCGCGGGGTCCGGGCCGAGCGGGCAGCAACTCGCTCGGGGCATCAGCACCTTCCAGCGGAACACCGCACCGTTGGTGCGGGGCGAGCTGGCCCGGCTGGCGCGTGAGGGACAGCGGCCGTCGCAGCTCTTCCTGACCTGCGCCGACTCGCGGCTCGTCACATCGATGATCACGTCCAGCGGTCCCGGCGACCTGTTCGTCGTCCGCAACGTGGGCAACCTCGTGCCGCTGCCCGGCGCGGAGCGCGGGGACGACTCGGTGGCGGCCGCCATCGAGTACGCGGTGGACGTCCTGAAGGTGCGCTTCATCACGGTGTGCGGACACTCCGGCTGCGGCGCGATGCAGGCGCTGCTCGCCTCGGAGCCGGGGGCCGCGCAAACTCCGCTCGAGCGATGGCTGCGCCACGGCGTGCCCAGTCTGGAGCGGATGTCCGACGAGGAGCGGCCCCGGGCCCGGATCGCCGGGCGGGAGCCGGCCGACGCGGTGGAGCAGCTGTGCCTGACCAATGTGGTGCAGCAACTGGAGCACCTGAGAGCGCACGAGTCGGTGGCCCGCGCCCTCGGCGAGGGCACGCTCGAACTTCAGGGCATGTACTTCCACGTGGGTGAGGCCCAGGCGTATCTGCTCGCCGCGTCCCTGGAGGGCGATGTCTTCGCACGGGTGGGCGCGGCCAGGAAGGCGCCCAGCCCGGCGTGAGACCGGGGTGGTGCGGTCCGGGCCGGTGCGCCGGGCCGCACCATCGCCGGGTGAACCAGGAGGGCGTGAGCCACGTGGACTCGGGCAGATCCGGAGGCCACGCACGCACGACAGGTCTAAACCAATTTAGGGTCGGCCCTTGTCATCGAGCCCCCCGGTCTGGTGAGCTGTGGCCTGGAACACAACGGACACCCCGGGAAAGGGAGATGTCGTGAGCAACGAAAGCCTGGCCAACCTGCTCAAGGAAGACCGCAGGTTCGCGCCCCCCGCCGACCTGGCCGCGGGCGCCAACGTCACGGCAGAGGCGTACGAACAGGCCAAGGCTGACAGGCTCGGCTTCTGGGCCGAGCAGGCCCGGCGGCTGACCTGGGCGGTGGAGCCGACCGAGACCCTCGACTGGTCGAACCCGCCGTTCGCGAAGTGGTTCAAGGACGGCAAGCTCAACGTCGCGTACAACTGCGTCGACCGGCACGTCGAGGCCGGCCACGGCGACCGCGTCGCGATCCACTTCGAGGGCGAGCCGGGCGACAGCCGCGCCATCACCTACGCGGAGCTCAAGGACGAGGTGTCCAAGGCCGCGAACGCGCTGCTGGAGCTGGGCGTCCGGAAGGGCGACCGGGTCGCCGTCTACATGCCGATGATCCCGGAGACCGCGATCGCGATGCTGGCGTGCGCCCGCATCGGCGCCGCGCACTCCGTCGTCTTCGGCGGCTTCTCGGCGGACGCGCTCGCCACCCGTATCCAGGACGCCGACGCGCGGGTCGTCATCACCTCCGACGGCGGCTGGCGGCGCGGCAAGCCGTCCGCCCTCAAGCCGGCCGTCGACGACGCGATCGAGCGCGTGGACAACGTCGAGCACGTGCTCGTCGTCCGCCGTACCGGCCAGGAGGTCGCCTGGACCGAGGGCCGGGACGTGTGGTGGCACGAGATCGTCGAGCGCCAGTCCGCCGAGCACACGCCGGAGGCGTTCGAGGCGGAGCACCCGCTGTTCATCCTGTACACGTCCGGCACGACGGGTAAGCCCAAGGGCATCCTGCACACCTCCGGCGGCTACCTCACCCAGGCCGCGTACACGCACTGGGCGGTCTTCGACCTCAAGCCGGAGACCGACGTGTACTGGTGCACTGCGGACGTCGGCTGGGTCACCGGGCACTCGTACATCGTCTACGGGCCGCTGGCCAACGGCGCGACCCAGGTCATGTACGAGGGCACGCCCGACACGCCGCACCAGGGCCGCTTCTGGGAGATCGTGCAGAAGTACGGGGTCACGATCCTGTACACGGCGCCCACGGCGATCCGTACGTTCATGAAGTGGGGCGACGACATCCCCGCCAAGTTCGACCTCAGCAGCCTCCGAGTGCTCGGGTCCGTCGGCGAGCCGATCAACCCCGAAGCGTGGATCTGGTACCGCAAGCACATCGGCGCCGATCGCACACCGGTCGTGGACACCTGGTGGCAGACCGAGACCGGCGCGATGATGATCTCGCCGCTGCCGGGCGTGACCGAGGCCAAGCCGGGTTCGGCGCAGCGGCCCCTGCCGGGCATCGCCGCGACCGTGGTCGACGACGAGGCGAGCGATGTGCCGAACGGGGGCGGCGGCTATCTGGTGCTCACCGAGCCGTGGCCGTCGATGCTGCGCACCATCTGGGGTGACGACCAGCGGTTCATCGACACGTACTGGTCGCGGTTCGAGGGCAAGTACTTCGCCGGGGACGGCGCGAAGAAGGACGACGACGGGGACATCTGGCTGCTCGGGCGCGTCGACGACGTGATGCTCGTGTCCGGGCACAACATCTCCACCACCGAGGTGGAGTCCGCGCTCGTGTCCCACCCCACCGTCGCCGAGGCGGCCGTGGTCGGCGCGGCGGACGAGACGACCGGCCAGGCCATCGTCGCCTTCGTGATCCTGCGCGGGACGGCGTCCGAGGACGAGGACCTCACCGCCGAGCTGCGCAACCACGTGGGCGCGACGCTCGGCCCGATCGCCAAGCCCAAGCGGATCCTGCCGGTGGCGGAGCTGCCGAAGACCCGCTCCGGGAAGATCATGCGGCGACTGCTGCGCGACGTGGCGGAGAACCGTGAGCTCGGCGATGTCACGACGCTGACCGACTCAACGGTGATGCATCTGATCCAGGCCAAGCTCCCGGCGGCACCGAGCGAGGACTAGGACCTCCCCGTCCCGACAAGGGCGCCCGGCACCATGCCGGGCGCCCTTGTCTTGTGCCCGGCAGCCCAGCCGCCCCACCGGAAAAGCCCCGCCCTGCCCCGTTGGTCCGAAAGGTGAATGCTCCGCTCCACCATTAAGGATCCGGTAAAATAATCAGCTCAGGGTGTGCCGGGAAGTCTGGTCGGCCAGCCGCTCGCGCGTTCTTCGCGGCGGCGGTCAGTCAGCCGTACCCGACCGGAGGTCCCCACCGTGGCCGCGCCCCGCACCCGCACCCGCCAGTTCCTCGGACGGCTCTCGCTGCCCGAGCGGACCTTCGTCGCGGACGCACTGCGCACCGAGACGGTCGGCGGTGTGCTGCTCCTCCTCGCCGCGGTCGCCGCACTGGTCTGGGCGAACATACCCGCGCTGCACAGCAGCTACGAGAGTGTGAGCCACTGGCGCTTCGGAGTCACCGCCCTGGGCCTCGACCTGTCCCTCCAGCACTGGGCCGCCGACGGACTCCTCGCGATCTTCTTCTTCGTCGCCGGGGTCGAACTCAAGCGTGAACTGGTCGCCGGTGATCTACGGGATCGACGGGCGGCCGCGCTCCCCGTCGTCGCCGCGCTCTGCGGAATGGCCGCACCCGCGGCCGTCTACGCCCTCACCAACGCCGCGGGCGGCGGATCCTTGGCGGGCTGGGCGGTCCCCACGGCTACCGACATCGCGTTCGCCCTCGCGGTCCTCGCGGTCATCGGCACCTCGCTGCCGTCCGCCCTGCGCGCCTTCCTGCTCACGCTCGCCGTCGTCGACGACCTGCTCGCCATCCTGATCATCGCGGTCTTCTTCACGGACCGGCTGAACCTCCCGGCCCTCGGCGGCGCCTTCGCCGGCCTCGCCGTGTTCTGGCTGCTGCTGCGCAAGGGCGTCCGCGGCTGGTACGTCTACGTCCCGCTCGCGCTGGTCATCTGGGGGCTGATGTACAACAGCGGCGTCCACGCCACCATCGCCGGCGTCGCCATGGGGCTCATGCTGCGCTGCCACCGCCACGAGGACGAGGAGCACTCCCCCGGCGAGCACATGGAACATCTCGTGCGCCCCCTGTCGGCCGGTGTCGCGGTCCCGCTGTTCGCCCTGCTGAGCGCGGGTGTCGCGGTCTCCGGCGGAGCACTCCGGGAGGTATTCACCAGACCGGAGACGCTCGGCGTTGTACTGGGCCTGGTCATCGGCAAGACGGTCGGCATCTTCGGCGGGACCTGGCTCACGGCCCGCTTCACCCGGGCCTCGCTCAGCGAGGGCCTCGCCTGGGCCGATGTGTTCGCCGTCGCCTCCCTGGCCGGCATCGGCTTCACCGTCTCCCTGCTCATCGGCGAACTGGCCTTCGAGGGGGACCCGGCGCTCACGGACGAGGTCAAGGCCGCCGTCCTCGCCGGGTCGCTGATCGCGGCCGTGTGCGCGACGGCGCTGCTGAAGGTCCGCAACGCCAAGTACCGTGCCCTGTGCGCGGAGGAGGAGCGCGACGACGACATGGACGGCGTTCCCGACGTGTACGCGCAGGACGACCCGGCCTATCACCTGCGTATGGCCGCGATCCATGAGCGCAAGGCCGCCGAGCACCGCCGGCTCGCCGCCCTCGGCGCCGCCGCGACCCGGACTCCGGACGGGCCGGGACCGGACCATCGGCCCGACAGCCGCGACGACTGGCCGAGTTGAGACCGGGCCGGAACGCGTGCGAACTGGCGGGCGGGGCAAGCGGACAGAACGGCCGTCCGGCATGATCTGACACATCCGCAAAACTCCGCAGTGTCGGCGGAGTAGCCCCGCAGAGAACAGGGAGACCGCGATGAGCGCACCCGACGGCAGCCCGGTCGGCGCCGAACGCAGCATCGGCCAGCTGTTCGCCTCGGCGACGACCGAATTGTCCGCCCTGGTGCACGACGAGATCGCACTGGCGAAGGCTCAGCTCAAACGAGACGTCAAGCGTGGCGCGACGAGCGGAGGCGCGTTCTCGGCCGCGGGCGCCGTGCTGCTGTTCTCCCTGCCCATGCTGAACTTCGCACTGGCCTACGGGATCCGGACCTGGAGCGGCTGGAACCTGGCCGTCTGCTTCCTGCTCTCCTTCGCCGCCAACGTCGTGGTCGCGCTGCTGCTCGCCCTCATCGGCCTCGTGTTCGCGAAGAAGGCCAAGAAGGCCAAGGGCCCGCAGAAGGTCGCCGCGTCGATGAAGGAGTCCGCCGGCGTTCTGCAGCACGCCAAACCGCACCCGCGCCAGGCGCAGCCGAACGGCACGGAGGCCGAAGCTGTGGCACGCTCGTCCTCATGACGGACCCCGCCACCCATTCGGCGCAATCCACCTCGGTCGTACGGCTCGACGTACCCGGCGGCAAAGAGGTGACCCACCGTGACGTCGCGGCCAACGGCGCGCGCTTTCACATCGCCGAGCTGGGCGACGGGCCCCTGGTCCTGCTCCTGCACGGATTCCCGCAGTTCTGGTGGGCCTGGCGGCACCAGTTGGTGGCGCTCGCCGACGCGGGCTTCCGCGCCGTGGCGATGGACCTGCGCGGGGTCGGCGGCAGCGACCGCACACCGCGCGGTTACGACCCCGCGAACCTGGCGCTCGACATCACCGGGGTCGTCCGCTCCCTGGGCGAGCCCGACGCCGCGCTCGTCGGCCACGACCTGGGCGGATATCTGGCCTGGACGGCGGCCGCCATGCGCCCCAAGCTCGTACGCCGGCTCGTCGTCTCCTCGATGCCGCATCCACGGCGCTGGCGCTCGGCGATGCTCGGCGACGCGCGGCAGACGGCCGCGAGTTCCTATATCTGGGGCTTCCAGCGGCCCTGGATCCCCGAGCGTCGGCTGACCGCCGACGACGGCGCCCTGGTCGGCCGGCTCATCCGGGACTGGTCGGGACCGCGACTGCCGGACGACGAGGCCGTGGAGGCCTACCAGCGCGCCATGTGCATCCCCTCGACGGCGCACTGCTGCGTCGAGCCGTACCGCTGGATGGTGCGCTCCATGGCCCGGCCCGACGGCATTCAGTTCAACCGCCGTATGAAGCGGCCCGTTCGGGTCCCGACCCTGCATCTGCACGGCTCGCTGGACCCCGTCATGCGCACCAGGAGCGCGGCCGGATCAGGTCAGTACGTCGAGGCGCCGTACCGCTGGCGGCTGTTCGACGGGCTGGGGCACTTCCCGCACGAGGAGGACCCGGTGACGTTCTCCGCCGAGCTGATCAACTGGCTCAAGGACCCCGAACCCGACCGCTGACCACGCGCTCGAACGCCCCCTCGAACCCGTTCGGTGACCGTGCGAATGCGCCCGGTACCCGGACGGGAACGGCTGTTCCAAGACCGGCCACATGCCTGCCGCATAGGCCAATTGGGGGCCCGCGAGGCGGTTATGGACCTTGGGGCAGGGGCAGACGTCGGGGTATGGGCTGGACGCACGACTACAGTGACGCAGCACGCGACCGTCGCTCGGCCACCGCGCCGGGCTCCCACCAAAGGGGCGCTCCGCAGCTGCAGGGCACGGACCCCCGAGTGGGGATCCCGCACATTCTGCGCCGCCGGGCCCGCTGGGTCTCGGTGCGACTGCGCCACCCACGCGGCTGACCGCGCGGTCCCGGAAGCGGCCCGCCCCCTCCGGCATCACAGCGCGCAGCTGTCGCTGTCCACCTGCTGGTTCGCCGTACGTCCCTTGACGACGTCCGCCCGGATCTCGTCCGCGGTGAGCGCGTACCCCGTCTCGGCGTCGTCGAGGGACTTGGCGAACACCACCCCGTAGATCTTGCCGTCGGGGGTCAGCAGCGGACCGCCGGAGTTCCCCTGGCGCACGGTCGCGTACAGCGAGTACACATCGCGGCGGACCGTGCCCCGGTGGTAGATGTCCGGTCCGTTGGCCGTGATGCGGCCCCGGACCCGGGCGGGCTGGACGTTGTACGACCCGTTCTCCGGGAAGCCGGCCACGATCGCGCTGCTGCCGCCGGACGCGTCGGTGGCGGTGAACCGCAGCACCGGTGCCTGCAGGTCCGGGACGTCGAGTACGGCGATGTCGCGCCGCCAGTCGTAGAGCACGACCTTGGCGTTGTACTTCCGGCCCTCGCCGCCTATCTGGACGGTGGGCTCGTCGACGCCGCCGACCACGTGCGCGTTGGTCATGACACGGCGCCGGCCGAAGACGAAGCCGGTGCCTTCGAGGACCTTGCCGCAGCTCTGCGCGGTGCCCATGACCTTGACGATGGAGCGCTGCGCGCGCGTGGCGACCATGCTGCTCGCGAGGGCCGGGTCCGGAGGCCGGACCTCGGTGATCGGTTCGTTCACGAACGGGCTGAAGACCTGCGGGAAGCCGTTCTGCGCGAGCACCGAGGAGAAGTCCGCGAACCAGGTGTCCGCCTGTGCGGGCAGGGCGCGGGAGACCCCGAGGAGCACCTTGGAGCCGCGCACCTCCTTGCCGAGCGTCGGCAGCGTCGTACCGGCGAGGGCGGAGCCGATCAGCCAGGCGACCAGGAGCATCGCCACCACGTTGACCAGCGCACCGCCCGTGGCGTCCAGGGCACGGGCCGGGGACCAGGTGATGTACCGGCGCAGCTTGTTGCCCAGGTGGGTGGTCAGGGCCTGGCCGACGGAGGCGCAGACGATCACCACCACGACGGCGACCACCGCGGCGGTCGTGCTCACCTTGGCGCCGTCGGTGGCGCTGTCCCAGATGACCGGCAGCAGATAGACCGCGACCAGACCGCCGCCCAGGAAGCCGATCACCGAGAGGATGCCGACGACGAAGCCCTGGCGATAACCCACGATCGCGAACCACACGGCGGCGACCAGCAACAGGATGTCCAGCACGTTCACTGCTTGTAGCCTCGCCTCATCGCTTTCCGGTCGCCGTCATCCGGCCGGGTGGCCGAGCCCGTCGCGCAGCGGCAGCGGGGCACGGCGTCCCCCGAAAGACCACAGCACGGAGGCCACCTTGTCATGAGCGCCAGTCGAGCGGGACCTGCTTCTCACGGTCCCAGGGGCGCTCCCAGCCCGCGAAGTGCAGCAGACGGTCGATGACTCCGGCGGTGAAACCCCAGACAAGGGCGGATTCGACCAGAAATGCCGGACCTCGGTGGCCGCTGGGGTGCACCGTGGTCGCCCTGTTCGCCGGGTCCGTGAGATCCGCCACGGGAACGGTGAAGACCCGCGCCGTCTCGTTCGGATCGACGACCCCCACCGGACTTCTCTCGCGCCACCAGCCGAGGACGGGCGTCACGACGAAACCGCTCACCGGGATGTAGAGCCTGGGAAGCACGCCGAAGAGCTGGACGCCGCGCGAGTCGAGCCCGGTCTCCTCCTCGGCCTCGCGAAGTGCGGCCCGCAGCGGTCCCTCGGTCTTCGGGTCGCCGTCCTCGGGGTCGAGGGCGCCACCGGGGAACGACGGCTGCCCGGCGTGCGAGCGCAGCGAGCTGGCACGCTCCATCAGCAGCAGCTCCGGTCCGCGGTCGCCCTCGCCGAAGAGGATCAGTACGGCCGACTGGCGCCCGGCACCGTCCTCCGGCGGCAGGAAGCGGCTGAGCTGGAGCGGCTCGACGTTCTGGGCGACCCGTACGACCGGGTCGAGCCAGCCGGGCAGGCCCTCCGTGCTCGGCCGCAGCCGCCCACCGTCGGTGTTGCTCATGTGGTCCGTATCACTCGCGTGCGTCATCGCCACCCCCGTTCTGCCGATCCCAACGCCCGCGGGACCTTCGTTCGTTCCGCAGGTCCCTCGTGTGGGTGTCCCGTCACCCGATCCGCAGGACGACACACTGCGCCCAGGGCGCGCACCACAGCGCGCGCCGGACCGCCCGCGCCCCTCACCCGGCGCCCAGCGGCGGCGCCGGGATGCCGCCCGCGTCCAGATACGCCTGCGGTGGCTTCAGCCGCTGCCCCGGGAAGCCGCCCTTCTCGTACTTCAGGAGCTTCTTCGCCTTCTCCGGATCGGTCTCGCCCTCGCCGTAGGCCGGGCAGAGCGGGGCGATCGGGCAGGCGCCGCAGGCCGGCTTGCGCGCGTGGCAGATACGACGGCCGTGGAAGATCACGTGATGCGAGAGCATCGTCCACTCACTCTTCGGGAAGAGCGAGCCGACCGCCGCCTCGATCTTGTCCGGGTCCGTCTCGTCGGTCCACTGCCAGCGGCGGACGAGCCGCTGGAAGTGCGTGTCGACGGTGATGCCGGGGCGGCCGAAGGCGTTGCCCAGCACCACGAAGGCGGTCTTGCGGCCGACGCCGGGCAGTTTGACGAGATCCTCCAGACGGCCGGGGACCTCGCCGCCGAACTCCTCCACCAGGGCCTTGGAGAGCCCTATCACCGACTTGGTCTTCGCCCGGAAGAACCCCGTCGGGCGCAGGATCTCCTCGACCTCCTCGGGGTTGGCCGCCGCGAGGTCCTCGGGGGTGGGATACCTGGCGAAGAGCGCCGGGGTGGTCTGGTTCACCCGCAGGTCGGTGGTCTGCGCGGACAGGACCGTCGCGACGATCAGCTCGAAGGGGTTCTCGAAGTCCAGTTCCGGATGGGCGTACGGGTACACCTCGGCGAGCTCGCGGTTGATCCGGCGGGCCCGGCGGACGAGGGCGGTCCGGGTCTCGTTCCCGGGGGGCTCCGGGGCAAGGGTCGTGGCGGGGGCCACGTGGTCGACGGCGACGGTGGCCTTCTTGGAGACGGCCTCGGGGTGAGCCGCCTTCCTGGCCGACTTCTTCGCGGGGGCCGCCTTCGCCGCGCGGGAGGTCTTCCCGGCGGCGGCCTTCGCAGGAGCCGTCTTCGCGGGAGCCGTCTTCCCGGCGGCCGTCCTGCCGGGGGCGGCCACCTCGCCGGAAGCGGCCTTCTTGGCGGCGGTCTTCTTGGCGGCGGTCTTCGCGGGGTCAGCCTTCTCCGCGGCGGCCTTCCTGTCGGACGACCTCCCTGACGCCGTCATCGATGCCTGCTCCGAAGGCTCAGATTTCTGCCGTTTTGTCGTTTTCTTTCCACCCGAGGGGTCCTGTTCGCCCACAGCGGAATCGCGACGTACAACCACCCGCCCAGCCCCCTTGGCCTGTGCTCTCACCGGCGATTTGGACACCCGGCCAGCCTAAGGCCCGGCGCCGACATCCGCCCCGGAGCCAACGGATCACGCCCCGATTGGACCCCTGCCGCATACCCCGGGACATCAGTGCGGCATCCTTGTGACAGATCACACTGTTTGGACCGTCCGGCAAAATGGGGAACACGGTCCCCTGGTAAGCGGGGGAGCAAGATCCCCTGAGCAGGTCGACAAGGAGAGAACTCGTGGACGACGTTCTGCGGCGCGCCCCGCTCTTCGCGGCGCTCGATGACGAGCAGGCCGCGGAGCTCCGCGCCTCCATGAGTGAGGTGACCCTCGCCCGCGGCGACTCGCTGTTCCACGAGGGCGACCCCGGTGACCGCCTGTACGTGGTCATGGACGGCAAGGTCAAGCTTCACCGCACCTCCCCCGATGGCCGCGAGAACATGCTGGCGGTGCTCGGCCCCGGTGAGCTGATCGGCGAGCTGTCGCTGTTCGACCCCGGCCCGCGCACGGCCACGGCCACCGCGCTGACCGAGGTCAAGCTGCTGGGCCTCGGCCACGGCGACCTCCAGCCGTGGCTGAACGCGCGGCCCGAGGTGGCCGCGGCGCTGCTGCGCGCGGTGGCCCGACGACTGCGCAAGACCA
The DNA here is from genome assembly GCF_042889625.1 of Streptomyces sp. NPDC002573. Classification (NCBI taxonomy): domain Bacteria; kingdom Bacillati; phylum Actinomycetota; class Actinomycetes; order Kitasatosporales; family Streptomycetaceae; genus Streptomyces; species Streptomyces sp. NPDC002573. The sequence goes on from NZ_JBIARC010000012.1 coordinate 153,981, forward strand.
ACGACCAGATGTCCGACCTGGTCTTCTCCGACGTTCCCGGCCGTGTGGCCCGCGCGCTGCTGGACCTCTCACGCCGGTTCGGCGTGCAGTCCGAAGAGGGCATCCACGTGGTGCACGACCTCACCCAGGAGGAGCTGGCCCAGCTGGTCGGCGCCTCCCGCGAGACCGTGAACAAGGCCCTCGCGGACTTCGCCCAGCGCGGCTGGCTCCGGCTGGAGGCGCGTGCGGTGATCCTGCTGGACGTGGAGCGACTGGCCAAGCGGTCCCGCTGACGCCCGGCCCCGGCCCTACGACTCGGGCCCTGTTCTCCGAGGAGACGGGGCCCGTCGTCGTGTCCGAGACCCCCGACGGCCGGACGGGCCGAAATTCCCCGCCACCGGCCTCGAGGCACCGGCACAGTTTCCGGATGGACGTCACACCGCACCGCCATGCCGAGGGCAAAGGCCTCGACTCCGAGGGACATCTCCGGCGTGAGGGCTCCCTCGCGTTGGTCCCGGACGCCTTCCGGCCCGTGGTCGCCGCCGTCCGTCACCGGCTTCCCGTCGCCTTCGGGGCGAGGATGACGGGCGCGTACCTCTACGGGTCGATTCCGCGCGGCACCGCGCGCGTGGGGCGCAGCGACCTCGATCTGCTGCTCGCACTGGACGGGGAACCCACCGAGGCGGATCGCGAGGGCGCCCGGGACCTCGGGGAGCGGCTCGACGCAGAGTTCCCGCAGATCGACGGTGTCGGCACGCTGCTGTACAGCCGTGGGCGGCTGCTGAGCGACCTGGAGACGTACGACCTGGGGTGGTTCGTCGCCTGTCTGTGCACGCCGCTGCTGGGCGAGGACCTAACCCCCCGCCTGCCCCGCTACCGGCCCGACTCCCGCCTCGCCCGCGAGACGAACGGCGACCTGGCGCTGATCCTGCCGCGATGGCGCACACGGGTCGCGGAGGCCACCACCGAGGACGCCCGCCGCGGTCTCGTACGGGGCGTCTCCCGCCATCTGGTGCGCACCGGCTTCACCCTCGTCATGCCCCGCTGGAACGGCTGGACCAGCGACCTCGGGGAGATGGCCGAGGCGTTCGCCGCGTACTACCCGGAGCGGGCCGTCCAGATGCGCGCCGCGGCCGTACGCGGCTACGAGCCGAACGACGATCCGGCCGTCCTGCGGTCCTACGTCGACGACCTCGGGCCCTGGCTCGCCGGGGAGTACGCGCGCGTGCACGGCATCAAGGCACCCCGGCCCTGACCGCTGCCCGGAGGCTCAGATCAGGCCGTGCTCCTTGAGGTACTCCAGCTGTGCCCGGACCGACAGCTCGGCCGCCGGCCACAGGGAGCGGTCCACGTCCGCGTACACATGGGCCACGACCTCGGTCGCCGTGCGGTGGCCGTCCTCGACCGCCGTCTCGACCTGGGCGAGCCGGTGGGCCCGGTGGGCGAGGTAGTACTCGACGGCGCCCTGGGCGTCCTCCAGGACGGGCCCGTGGCCGGGGAGCACGGTGTGGACGCCGTCGTCGACCGTGAGCGACCGCAGCCGGCGCAGGGAGTCCAGATAGTCCCCCAGACGGCCGTCAGGGTGCGCCACGACCGTCGTACCGCGGCCCAGGACGGTGTCGCCGGTCAGGACGGCCCGGTCGGCCGGGAGATGGAAGCACAGGGAGTCGGCGGTGTGGCCCGGCGTCGGCACGACGCGCAGCTCCAGGCCGCCCACGGTGACCACGTCCCCGTGCCCGAGCCCCTCGTCGCCGAGCCGGAGCGCCGGGTCCAGGGCACGCACCTTGGTGCGCGTCAGCTCGGCGAACCGTGCCGCGCCCTCCGCATGATCCGGATGACCGTGCGTGAGCAGGGTGAGGGCGACCCGTCTGCCCGCCTTCTCCGCCGTCTCGATCACCTGGCGCAGATGGCCGTCGTCCAGCGGGCCGGGGTCGATCACCACCGCCAGCTCGGAGTCGGGCTCGGCGACTATCCAGGTGTTGGTGCCGTCCAGGGTCATCGCCGACGCGTTGGGAGCGAGGACGTTCACGGCCCGGGCGGTCGCGGGACCGGAGAGGACCCCGCCCCTCGGCTGACCGGGGAGTGCTGCGGCGTCCGTCATGCGGGGGAACCTTCCGTGGCGTGCGTCATGCGGGTGTTCCACCCGTCGGGATGTGCTTGGTGAACTCGTCGTGGCCGGGCCAGACCAGCACGACCTGGCCGTCCTCCAGGTGGGCCCTGGCCACCACCGGGGACAGATCGCGGCCGGGCGCGGCCCGAAGCGCGTCGGCGGCCGTGGCGTGCTGCGCCAGCTGGCGCAGGGTCGCGATGGTGGGCGGCATCATCAGCAGCTCGCCCTTGTCGTACGAGGCGGCCGCTTCGGTGGGGCGGATCCACACGGTGCGGTCGGCCTCCGTGGAGGCGTTGCGGGTGCGCTGGCCCTCGGGGAGGGCGGCCACGAAGAACCAGGTGTCGTAGCGGCGGGGCTCGAACTCGGGGGTGATCCAGCGGGTCCACGCGCCGAGCAGGTCGGAGCGCAGCACCAGGCCCCGGCGGTCGAGGAACTCGGCGAACGACAGGTCCCGGGCGACCAGGGACGCCCGGTCCGCCTCCCAGTCCGCGCCCGTGGTGTCCCCGACGACCGTCTCCGGGGTGGGCCCGGCGAGCAGGACGCCGGCCTCCTCGTACGTCTCCCGGACGGCCGCGCAGACGATGGCCTGGGCGTCCGTCTCGCCGACACCGAGGCGATCCGCCCACCACGCGCGCGTGGGGCCCGCCCAGCCGATACGGCGGTCGTGGTCGCGCGGGTCGACACCGCCGCCCGGATAGGCGTACGCGCCTCCGGCGAAGGCCATGGAGGCGCGCCTGCGCAGCATGTGCACGGCGGGGGCACCGTCGGTGTCCCTCAGGAGCATCACCGTGGCTGCGCGCTTCGGGGTGACCGGGGTGAGTGTTCCCTCCGCGAGCGCGCGGACCCGGGACGGCCACTCCGGTGGAAACCACTGCCCATTCGCCATGGGCGGAGGCTATCCCTAAGTGCGCGGATGTTCGAGGGGCAATGATCGCCGCCCCCTCCCGGCGGGCCGTCGGCCGCACCCCGGGGAGTCGCAGCGGCACCCCCGGGGAGTCACGGCCGGACGGCGTCCTCGCCGGGCATGACGTCAGCGGGCGATCACGCCTGCGTCAGCTCCACCTGGATCTCCACCTCGACCGGTGCGTCCAGCGGGAGGACCGCCACACCGACGGCGCTGCGGGCGTGCACGCCCTTGTCGCCGAGGACCTCGCCCAGCAGCTCGCTGGCGCCGTTGACGACGCCCGGCTGGCCCGTGAAGTCCGCGGCCGACGCCACGAAGCCGACGACCTTCACCACGCGCGCGATGCGGTCCAGGTCGCCCGCGACGGACTTGACGGCGGCGAGCGCGTTCAGCGCACACGTACGGGCCAGGTCCTTGGCCTCCTCGGCGGTGACCTCGGCGCCGACCTTGCCGGTCACCGGGAGCTTGCCGTCCACCATCGGAAGCTGGCCGGATGTGTACACGTACACCCCGGACTGCACGGCGGGCTGGTAGGCGGCCAGCGGCGGCACGACGTCCGGGAGGGTCAGCCCGAGCTCCGTGATCCGGGACTCGACCGCGCTCATGCCTGCTTCTCCCGCTTCAGGTAGGCCACCAGCTGCTCGGGGTTGTTCGGCCCGGGCACGACCTGGACGAGCTCCCAGCCGTCCTCGCCCCAGGTGTCCAGAATCTGCTTCGTGGCGTGGACGAGCAGCGGCACCGTTGCGTATTCCCACGAACGATGGCGAGAATCAGCCATGACAACACCCCAGGTGGTAAGCGGTATGAACCTTCACGTCGCAGGCTACACACGACAGTCCTACGGACGGGTCAACGGTAGCGAGGCAAGCCCCGCGAGCCAGCGCGACGCCAACGCCGCACGGTTCGAGGCATTCGCCGCTGAGGCTGCCAGGCAGGGCCGTGAAGCCATCTGGTGCGGGCACTATGAGGACGTTGGTATCTCGGCCTACAGCGGGACTGAACGGCCGGATTTTGAGCGGCTGTTGCGTGACTGCCGAGTGGGCCGGATCAATGTCGTAATCGTCTACAACATCAGCCGGCTGTCTCGACTCGAACCACTCGACGCGCTGCCCATCGTGAATGAGCTGATGTCGCTGGGGGTCACGATTGTCTCTGTGGCCGAAGGCATGTTCCGGCCCGGCGAAGTCATGGACCTGATCCACCTGATCTTCCGCCTCGACGCAGCGCACCAGGAGTCCAAGAACAAGTCGACGGCCGTCCGTGACGCTGCTGCCCTGGCCCGTTCGCTGGGCGGTTACGTAGGCGGGAAGGCGCCATACGGCCGCAGGCTTCAGCAGGAGAACCGAACGGCCGCCGGCGGTAAGCCTGTCGCTGTACAGACCCTCATCACTCAGCCGGATGAGGCGGAGGTCATCCGGCGCATCGTGAAGGCTCTGCTCGCTGGCACTGACTCCGTCCATTCGATCTGCTCGACGCTGAACGCCGAGGGGGTCCCGACCCTGGGTGCCTCGCGCGGGAAGCGTACGGCCGGTAGCTCATGGCACCCCAAGACGCTTATCCGCATGCTTCGTCACCCGCATATCGCTGGCTTCCACGCTGAGGCCACCTACGACGCCAGCAGGCGGGTAACCGGGCACCGGGTACAGCGGGACGCCGACGGTAAGCCGGTCCGCGCATGGGAACCGATCCTCAGCGAAGCGGACTGGTTCGCCGTACAGGAATGGCTCGACGCCCGGCCGGTCCGCATGAATGAGCACCGGACTACGGCGCTGCTCTCGTCCATGGGCGTACTGGTCTGTGCGTGTGGCTGCTCGATGTCCGCCAACAACTCAGCGCGCCCTAGCTACTTCTGCAACCGCCCGGCAGGCAAGCCGCTGAGCACTGCCCCTGGTGACCATGAGGGTCGCAGCTACATTTCGCGCGCCGCCCTTGACGATCATGTGGTCCGGCGCATTTTCGCGCTGATTGCGGCAGCGGAATGGGATGAGGAGTCGCGGGAGATCCTCACGCGCGTCACCGCGCACTACGCCGAGGTGAACGAGACGCCGGAGGCAGCGCAGGAACGACAAGCGGTCATCCAGGAGCGGGCGGACGCTACGCGGGCTCTGACGCAGTTGTACGACGACCGTGACCTGTACGCCGGTGACCCCGTCGGACGGGCACGCTGGCAGGAAGACATCCGAACTCAGCAGGAGCGGCTACGTGCCGCCGACAGCAGGCTGGAGGCACTCGGGCAGGCTGGTTCGCTGGTGCTGCCCATTGGCGCGTGGACCGAGTCGGACAACGGTGACCCGCTGGGTCCGGGGTCCTGGTGGGAGTCGGCGACGCTGGCCGACCGGCGTGACTTCGTGGCGCTGTTCTGCAAGCGGGTGACCGTGCGGAAGGCGCTGCCCAGCGAAAAAAGCCGAGGCAGCAAGGCACCCACCGTGATCGAGGGGCGCGTGTCCATCGAGTGGGTGTAGGCGCCCCCTAGGCCTCCTCTCAGCCCCGTTCGGGCGTCCCTGGTGGGAATCTCGGGCGGGGCTTTCTCTTGCCCGCAGACAGCCTTACGGCACGCTGGGAACCCTTGCGCTCCTAGAGGTGCATGGCACGTCGGTGTGGCTGACGGCAGTGACGAATTGGCCAGCCCCATCAACGCGCTGACCTGCGGAAATGACGAAGGTGACGTTCGGGGTGTCACTTCGGCATTGCGCTACAGCGAGAGATGGTTTTGTGTCTCTCTAATCACCTATTCGTGTTCTGACCTGCTCAAATGAGGTAGCTTGATCGCCCCTCCCGGGGGGTATCCAGCCCCCAGCAAGTCACCTGATCGGCTGCTCACCTGCAAGGCAGCGCGGGTCAGCCACAGCAAGAAGGAGTTACGCGCTTGCCGATGTACATAGAGAACGCTCGCGCCCGCGCAGCGCTCGCCGTCGCCGCACAGCACGCCGACAAGGCCCCGAACCCGCTCCCGTTCCTTTGGGATGGTTCCGCGTGGGCCACTCCATCAGGCGAGCGGCGCGATCTCCCACTGGTTCGCGGCGGGATGGGTGACTGGCTGGCTAGCCTCGCCAAGGTGCTTGACTCTTGCCACGCGTTTCACAACGGAGCGCCCGATCCCAAGCACGCCGCACAACTGAGGCAGAAAGCAGAGCACCTGCTGATCTCTATTGACCCGCTGGATACCGCGAACGCTGAGTACGTACGCGCCGACGTTGCACTGCTGCACGCCGAAGCCGACATGCTTGAGGTGGCAGTGACCTTTGGGGAGGTGACGGCCCTCAAGGCGGTGTCCGATGAGGTCCTGTCCGCCTCCAACGGGAGGGCGACCCATCTGCTCTCGCTGGCCTCTCAGTTCGACGCTTTCCGCGCGCCGATGCGTGACCCTGCGGAGTGGGTGAAGCGTCTCGGCGACGCGCCGCGAACCGTTCACGTCCGTACATCTGCCGTGTGGGATGCGTTCTGCCTGTCTGAGCCGGGGGTGGTCCGCTCACTGGGTGCAGTGGCGGGCAAGCGTGCCTTGTTCGCTGCGATGGACAAGCGTTTCGGTGCGCGCCGGAAGCTGGGGGGGTACGAGGGTTGGCGCGGTGTGACACTGCCGGACGCGGGTGTCCCGTCTTAAACGGTCTGACCTCACCCAGGCCGGTGACCCGGGGGACCAGATCGGTTGAGACGTGAGCGTGCTGAAGATCTCGATTGATCTGGTCCCGGGCGACTGAGTGCCGGACGTCGTCCCCGCTGATCTGGTCCGCTGTTATGCGTCCCGGGCGGCTTCCTGAGCTGCACGCTCCAGCCGGCTCCGATAGTCCTCCCACCACGCGGAGTCGCCTGGCGCCATGCTGTCGTTGCCCTTGTTCATCCCAACGGCGCCGTCTATGAGCTCCCGGATGATGTCGGCGTGCCCGGCGTGCCGGTGCGTATCAGCAATCACGCGCACGACGGCATGATGCAACGTCACCTCGTCCCTGCCGTTGGGCCACCACGGCACCCTGCCGATCGTGTCCAGCGCCAGCGCGTCGATCGTCGCGTCCGCATGTGCCCACGCTCGGCGGTAAAGCGCCACGATGTGCTCGCGTGACTCGTCGGCGGTGGCCCACATGTCCGCGTTGGTCTCAGCACCGTCTTCGAGCCAGGGCAGAGGCTCGCCGGACGGCCGCCCGAAGGTGTCACCGAGGTAGCCCAGCTCCACGCTGGCCACGTGTTTAACCAGGCCCAGGAGGTTGGTGCCGGTCGGCGTCAGCGGGCGGCGTATGTCGTACTCCGGGAGCCGTTCGAGCTTCCACAAGAGGGCATCACGGGCGGACTGTAGGTAGAAGTGAAGGTCAGCCTTGGGATCGGATGCGGTCATGGGGGCCAGTCTGCCGCTCGCGCGATCTTTGTCCACCACCTTTTCCACCGCTCGGGGCGAACCAGATCATCTGACACGACGAGCGAATCGGAGCAGGTCACTGACACAAGGAGCAGATCAACGGAGACGGGACGTTGGGACCAGTACGTGACCGTGTTGCTGTGAGTGATCACCGGCGGGTGTCTATCAAACGAAGGTTATTGAGACGGTCGCCACGAGGCAGTCCCGGGGTGCTTTCGGTGTTCAAAACCCGTCTCAGAACACACCCGGAAGGCTTGATGTTTTGAGACGGGTTATGAGACGATCTCGGTATGACGACGAAGAACACCGGGACCTTGATCGGCTACCAGCGAGTCAGCACAAATGCGCAGGATGCGCAGCTTCAGGCGGACGCTCTCGCTGGGACAGGGTGCGCCCGCATCTTCGAGGACAAGGCGTCCGGCAAGGACGCCTACCGTGCCGGGCTGCTCGCGGCTCTCGACTACATGCGGGAGGGCGACACCCTCACCGTATGGAAGCTGGACCGGTTGGGCCGTTCCACCAAGGACGTGCTCACGATCGCCGAGAATCTCCACGCCCGGGGGATTGCGCTGCGGATTCTGACCGGCACGCTGGCCGGTAGCTACTCCCCGAAAGGTGAGGGCAAGTTCTTCTTCACGATGATGGTTGCCTTTGCTGAACTTGAGCGCGACATGATCGTTGAGCGCACTCGGGCAGGTCTGAACGCTGCCAAGGCCCAGGGGCGTACGGGCGGACGACCGACCGTGATGGACGCTGACAAGCTCGCTGCGGCCAAGGCGCGCAAGGCCAAGGGGGAGAGCGTTACGGCCATCGCCAAGGCGCTCAACGTGTCCCGCGCGACGCTGTACCGGGCGCTTGCCGACATGGAGTGACCCGGCCGACTTGAGAGACCGTCTGCCCGGCGTGGTGGACGGTCTTTCTCGTGTCTGGTACCGGGGGGTGGGCCAATCTCTGAGCGAAGACACCCTGGGGACCCGGCCCCCAGCTCCGCACGCATCGCCGCGAAATTTCGACCGGGGGGGCATCCCGGATCAGCCCTGATCTGTGTGGCGCCCGCACTGCGGGGCTTCGACGGTTGTCGTACCTGTCACACGACCGGACAGGTTCCGTGCCCCTTGTGCCCGGTTGGATCGCTGGAGAGATGGCAGCCCCGCTGAGGCTGGAGGAGCACGCATAGTCGCAGGTCGGACGACGACAACTAGCTAGTGGGTCATGGGCCGACTGTAGCCGCTGCGGCGACCGGGTCATGCGGCCGACCGGGCCCCGCCACGGCCCGGCGTGCGGCCGACTGTGACCGGCGTTGTCCACAGCCTCCCGCGTAGCCCGCGCGCGGACTGGTTAGGCTCGAAGACGTGAGCAGGCTCCAGGTCGTCAGCGGCAAGGGCGGGACCGGAAAGACGACGGTCGCCGCGGCACTCGCGCTCGCCCTCGCGACGGAGGGCAAGCGCACTCTCCTCGTCGAGGTCGAGGGCAGACAAGGCATCGCGCAACTCTTCGAGACGGAGGCGCTTCCGTACGAGGAGCGCAAGATCGCCGTGGCGCCGGGCGGCGGCGAGGTCCACGCGCTGGCCATCGACCCCGAACTGGCCCTTCTGGACTATCTCCAGATGTTCTACAAGCTGGGCAGTGCGGGGCGGGCGCTGAAGAAGCTCGGCGCCATCGAATTCGCCACCACCATCGCGCCCGGCCTGAGGGACGTGCTCCTCACGGGCAAGGCGTGCGAGGCCGTCCGCAGAAAGGACCGGAGCGGCCGGTTCGTGTACGACCACGTGGTGATGGACGCGCCCCCCACGGGACGCATCACCCGCTTCCTGAACGTGAACGACGAGGTGGCGGGCCTCGCCAAGATCGGCCCGATACACAATCAGGCCCAGGCCGTGATGCGGGTGCTGAAGTCCCCGGAGACGTCTGTGCACATGGTGACGCTTCTGGAGGAGATGCCGGTCCAGGAGACCGCGGACGGGATCACCGAGCTGCGCGGCGCGAACCTGCCGGTGGGCCGGGTCATCGTCAACATGGTGCGGCCCGCCGTCCTGGACGAGTCGGAGCTGGACCTCGCGCACGCCGCGCCGCGGACGGCCCTCGCCAAGGCCCTGTCGGGTGCCGGCCTCGGCGGTGCGCGTCGCGGCGGGCTCGCGGAGAGGCTGGTGGACCCGCTGCTCCAGCAGGCGGACGAGTACGCGGAGCGGTTCGCCCTGGAGCGCGAGCAGCGTGCCGTGCTCACGGACCTCGGTCTGCCGCTCCACGAACTGCCGCTGCTCGCCGAGGGCATGGACCTGGCGGGCCTGTACGAACTGGCCACGGAACTGCGTCAGCAAGGGATCTCATGAGTCAGGACGACCCGGCCTTCACGCACGACGAGAGGGCCTCCGAGGCCGCCGCGGCCGAGGGGGCCTCCGGCGCCCGTTCGTCCTACGCGGACCCGGCGTCGCTCCATGACCCGGCCTCCACGCGCGCGTTGCAGCACGTGCCCGTCCTGGAGATCGACCCGCTCCTCGACGATCCCGACACCCGCATCGTCGTGTGCTGCGGCTCCGGCGGCGTCGGCAAGACGACCACGGCGGCGGCCCTGGGGCTGCGCGCGGCCGAGCGCGGACGCAAGGTGGTCGTGCTGACCATCGACCCGGCCCGCCGGCTCGCCCAGTCGATGGGCATCGACGTGCTGGACAACAGCCCGCGTCGGGTGAAGGGCATCGAGGACACCGCGGGCGGCGAACTGCACGCCATGATGCTCGACATGAAGCGCACCTTCGACGAGATCGTCGAGGCGCACGCGGACCCGGACCGGGCGGCCGCCATTCTGGGCAACCCCTTCTACCAGTCGCTCTCGGCGGGCTTCGCGGGCACGCAGGAGTACATGGCGATGGAGAAGCTGGGGCAGCTGCGCGCGCGGGACGAGTGGGACCTCATCGTCGTCGACACACCGCCCTCGCGCTCGGCCCTGGACTTCCTGGACGCCCCCAAACGGCTCGGGTCCTTCCTGGACGGCAAGCTGATCCGGGTCCTGATGGCCCCAGCGAAGGTGGGCGGCCGCGCGGGGATGAAGTTCCTGAACGTCGGGATGTCGATGATGACCGGCGTGCTGGGGAAGCTGCTCGGGGGTCAGCTGCTGAAGGACGTCCAGACGTTCGTGGCCGCCATGGACACCATGTTCGGCGGGTTCCGCACACGCGCGGACGCCACCTACAAGCTGCTGCAGGCGCCGGGCACGGCGTTCCTGGTGGTGGCCGCTCCGGAACGGGACGCCCTGCGCGAGGCCGCGTACTTCGTGGAGCGTCTGGCCGCCGAGGACATGCCGCTGGCCGGGCTGGTCCTCAACCGGGTGCACGGCAGCGGCGCCGCCGGGCTGTCGGCCGAGCGGGCGCTCGCCGCCGCCGAAAATCTTGAAGACCCCCGCATTGTGGATCAGCAGGGCGGGAAAGCAAGACTTCGTAACTCTTCCGACACGTACGGCAGTTCAGAATCCCCCTCATCCGAAGCACCGGTTCCCGACTCAGGCTCCCCCGCCTCCACGGACCAGGACCGGAGCATCGAGCAACTCACCGCGGGTCTGCTCCGGCTGCATGCCGAACGTATGCAGCTGCTCTCCCGCGAACAGCGCACGCGAGACCGTTTCACCGCCCGTCACCCCGAGGTGGCCGTGGCGGAGGTGGCCGCGCTGCCCGGCGACGTCCACGACTTCGTGGGGCTGCGGGACATCGGGGAACGCCTCGCGGCCAACCGGCCGGAGTACCCCGAGGAGCGCGAGGCGCGCGCGTAGGGGCTCCCGGGTGCCTGCCCTGCTCCCGGGCCGCCTCTACGTCGCGCGCCCTCCCGTCCGCGACATGGCACACACATGAAGCCCTGACGGCGACCCTTGTGGGACGCACGGCGGGACGCCCGTGCCATACCGCTCATGCCACCCAAAGGCACACCACATCCGGTGAGGGCACGCCGGATGCTCCGTCGGCCACCCTCACCCAACGGCCGGCAGCTCACCGCACCGTCGGACTCGTCCGGCGAGACCCCGAAGGCCCCGCCCGACCCGAAACGGCCCGTCCAAGAACCGACCGGCCAAGACCGCCGGCCCGAGGAACCACCTTCCAGGACCGACCGCCCGCCCGCCGACAACCCCTCAGGCAGTCGTCGGCCGGCAGTCACGCCCCTCGGCGGGCCGTCCTCAGCCCACGGCCGCGTAGTTCTCGTACACCTCTTCCTCATCGAGAGGCAACAGGCCCGCTCCACGCTCGTACTCCGTACGAGCGGTCTCCAACAGGCGACGCCACGAGGTGACGGTCGGCCGCCTGCGCAGCAGTGCGCGGCGCTCCCGCTCCGTCATCCCACCCCACACGCCGAATTCGACGCGATTGTCCAGCGCGTCGGCCAGGCACTCCGTGCGTACCGGGCATCCGGTGCACACCGCCTTGGCCCTGTTCTGCGCTGCTCCTTGAACGAACAGTTCATCCGGATCGGTAGTGCGGCAGGCCGCCTGCGCACTCCAGTCGGTTACCCAGCCCATACCGGCGCCGTCCTCTCCCGAATCGAGGCTCCCCCACGGCGGCAGCGGCATATTCACCGCCGCCAGTTGAGGACGTTACGGAAGGTGGGGACAGCGCAACACCCCCAGCGGGCCCAATCTTGAATGGTCCGAACGGACTATGGGTAAGCGGCAGATCACCCGGGGGAGTGAGCTGGTGACATACGTGACTTCCAGGGCAAACCGGCACAGTTCAGTTGCGTCACAACGGGCGCCTGATGACACACGAGGCGAATTCGGACACGCACCCAGCAAAAAAGTTGGGGGAACACCGGAACGATTCGGGGTCGCCGGCCGTACTTGATACGTGGCCCTGCTGCTGTGACAGTTGAGAGCAGCTTAGGCCAAGGCCTAGACGCGTGTCCGGCGAATCAGAACGTAGGCTGCCCTCATGCCAAAGAAGCGCTCGGGCGGGGGAGTGTCCCCCGTGCAGCAGGCCGCCAAGTTCCTCGGAGTGAGTGTGCTCGCAGGGGCGGTGATGGCCGGCATCGCGTTGCCCGCGGCGGGTGCGCTGGGACTCGCGGCCAAGGGGTCGGTCCAGGGATTCGACGACATCCCCTCCAACCTGAAGAGCCCGCAGCTGAGTCAGCGCACCACGATTCTGGACAGCCAGGGCGGCCAGATCGCCACGGTCTACTCCCGTGACCGCACGGTGGTGGAGCTGAAGGACATCTCGCCGTACATGCAGAAGGCGATCGTCGCGATCGAGGACTCGCGGTTCTACCAGCACGGCGCGATCGACCTGAAGGGCGTCCTGCGCGCGCTGAACCAGAACGCGCAGAGCGGAGGGGTGGCCCAGGGTGCCTCCACGCTCACACAGCAGCTGGTGAAGAACTACTTCGTGGAGGAGGCCGGCGACGACCCGACGAAGGTCGCCCAGGCCACCCAGCAGACCCTCGGCCGCAAGGTCCGCGAGCTGAAGTACGCGATCCAGATCGAGGAGAAGCTCGGCAAGAAGAAGATCCTCGAGAACTACCTGAACATCACGTTCTTCGGCCAGCAGGCCTACGGCGTGGAGGCGGCCTCCGAGCGCTACTTCTCCAAGCACGCCAAGGACCTCAGCCTCCCGGAGTCCGCGCTCCTCGCGGGCCTCGTCCAATCCCCCACCCGGTACGACCCGGTGAACGACGAGGCGGAGGCCAGGAAGCGGCGCAACGTGGTGCTGCAGCGCATGGCCGACGTGCACGACATCTCCCAGGCCGAGGCCGACAAGGCCAAGAAGACCCCCCTCGGGCTGAACGTGAGCGAGCCGAAGAACGGCTGTATCACGGCGGTCAAGGGCGCGGGCTTCTTCTGCGACTACGTCCGCGAGGTGTTCCTCAACAACCCGGTGTTCGGCAAGACCAAGGCCGACCGGGCGAAGATCTGGAACCGCGGCGGTCTGACGATCCGTACGACACTGGACCCGCAGGCCCAGGAGTCGCTGCAGAAGTCGGTCAAGGACCACGTCAACAAGAGTGACGAGGTGGCCACGGCCGCGACCGTCGTCGAGCCCGGCACCGGCAAGATCCTTGCGATGGGCCAGTCCCGTCCGTACGGCTTCGGCAAGAACGAGACGCAGATCAACCTCTCGGTGGACAAGGCCATGGGCGGCGGCGCGGGCTACCAGCCCGGCTCGACGTTCAAGCCGATCGTCGCCGCGGCCGCCATCGAGGGCGGCACGCCGGCGACCCAGGAGTACCCCTCGCCGTACGAGATGGACTATCCGAGCCCCGTGGCGGCCTGCGACGGCAAGCAGTGGCTGAACAACGAGAACGCCACGCTCACGAACGAGAACGAGTCAGAGCACGGCCCGTACGGCATGAAGGAGGCGACCGCCAAGTCGGTCAACACCTACTACGTGCAGCTGATCAGCGACATCGGCATCTGCCCGGTGATAGACATGGCCAAGAAGATGGGCGTGAACCGGGCTGACGGGCTGAAGATCGACCAGGCCCCGTCGATCGCCCTGGGCACCCAGGAGATGTCGCCGCTGACGATGGCGAGCGCATACGCGACGTTCGCCGACCGCGGCACGTACTGCACGCCGGTCGCCATCGCGTCGATCACGCAGACCGTCGGCAACGAGAAGAAGTCGCTGGCCGTCCCGCAGTCGACGTGCTCGCGCGCGATGTCGCAGACCACCGCGGACACGATCAACACGATCCTCAAGGGCGTCGTCGAGGACGGTACGGGTACGCAGGCCGGCCTCGGCAGCCGCCCCAGCGCCGGCAAGACCGGTACGACGGACTTCCGCTACGCGGCCTGGTTCGTCGGCTACACGCCGAACATGGCGGGCGCGGTCTGGGTCGGCGACCCGGCGCACAAGCGGCAGATGACCCACATCACCATCGGCGGTGTCCCCTACGACAAGGTCTACGGCGGCCAGGTCCCGGGCCCGATCTGGCGCGACATGATGACGGGCGCGCTGGCGGGCAAGCCGGTCGAGGACTTCAACCTCGTCGACATCCCCGACAGCAACCATGACCAGGGCGACGACGGCCACGGCAACGGCAACGGTGATGGCAACAACAACGGCGGACGGGACACGGGCGGCCTGATCGGTGGGCTGATCGGCGGCGTGGACGGAGGGACCGGCGGAGGAACCAACGGGGCCACCAATGGGGCCACCAACGGCGGCGGCTCCTTCCCGACGCCCTCCTTCTCCATCCCGCAGGGCTTCATCCAGGGCACCGGAAACGGCAGGAACGGGCACAGCAACGGCGGGCAGGGCTAGCCCCGCTCCCCTATGACACGACGAAGGGGGCGCTCCTCGGCCGAGGAGCGCCCCCGCTGTCGTTCCCGCGCCGGGGCGCGGGGTGGGCCGGTCAGCTCCCCGCGAGGAGCTGCTTGACCACGGCGGCGACGCGTCCGCCCTCCGCCTGGCCGGCGATCTTCGGGTTCACGATCTTCATGACCTGGCCCATGGCACGCGGACCCTCGGCGCCCGCCGCCTTCGCCTCCTCCACGGCCTGGGCGACGATCTGCCGCAGCTCGTCGTCGGACAGCTGCTTGGGCAGGTACGCGGCGAGCAGCTCGCCCTCCGCCTGCTCCCGCTCGGCCTGCTCGGGGCGCCCACCCTGCGCGAAGGCGTCGGCGGCCTCACGGCGCTTCTTCGCCTCGCGGGTGATCACCTTGGTGACCTCGTCGTCGGAGAGCTCGCGCTTCTCCTTGCCCGCGACCTCTTCCTTGGTGATCGCGGCGAGCGTCAGCCGGAGCGTCGAGGAGCGGAGCTCGTTGCGCTCCTTGATCGCGGCGTTGAGGTCTTCCTGCAACTTCGACTTGAGCGTGGTCATGGCTCCGATTGTCGCAGGTGCCACCGGGCGGCCGCCCCATGATTTCCGGTGGCGCGAGGGTGTTCTGCACTGTTCTGCGGTGCTCCGCGGTGTTCCGTGGTCGTCCACAGGCGAGCGCGGGGCGCGCCGAGCTTCTGACACGATGGTCGTATGCGCGCGCGATACGGAGTTCCCCTGGGAATCACGGCGGTGGCCGCCGCCGGACTGCTGTACTCGGCCGGGTTCGAGGTCCGTTCCTTCCGGCTGCGCCGGGTGACGGTCCCCGTGCTGCCGCCGGGGACCCGTCCGATGCGTGTGCTCCAGGTCTCCGACATCCACATGGTGAGCGGACAACGGAAGAAGCAGCGCTGGCTGCGCTCGCTGGCCGGACTGCGCCCCGACTTCGTGATCAACACCGGGGACAACCTCTCCGACCCCGAGGGCGTGCCGGAGGTGCTGGACGCGCTGGGCCCGCTGATGGAGTTCCCGGGGGCGTACGTCTTCGGGTCGAACGACTACTACGGCCCCAGACTCCGCAACCCCGCCCGCTACTTGATGGAGAAGTCCAGGGGAAGCCACGGCCTGAACGGCAATCGGCCCGTGGTCGGAGCCATCCACAACCCCTGGGAGGACCTGCGGGACAGCTTCGACGCGGCGGGCTGGCTGAACCTGACGAACACGCGGGGGACGCTGAAGGTGGACGGCCTGGAGATCGAGCTGACGGGCCTGGACGACCCGCACATCAAGCGCGACCGCTACGCACGGGTGGCGGGCGGCCCCTCCGCGTCGGCCGACTTCTCGATGGGCGTGGTGCACGCGCCGTACCTGCGCGCCCTGGACGCGTTCACGGCCGACGGCTATCCCCTGATCCTCGCGGGCCACACCCACGGCGGCCAGCTGTGCGTCCCCTTCTACGGCGCCCTGGTCACCAACTGCGACCTGGACACGGACCGGGTGAAGGGCCTGTCCCGGCACACGGCGGAGGGCCTCACCTCATATATGCACGTGTCGGCGGGCTGCGGGACGAACCGCTACACGCCGGTACGGTTCGCATGCCCCCCGGAGGCGACGCTGCTGACGCTGGTGGCAAGGGGCTGAGGCAGGAACGCCGACGGTCGGGCCCCCTCCGTAACCCGCCCGGACCACCCACATCGCCCGTTCTGCCCGGTCTGCTTAGCGTGAGGACATGATCGGGCCGATCCCCAAGGACATCCCGGACCTCCCGGCGGTGCCGGGCGTGCAGACGCTGATGCCGTCCGCCGTCCCGGCCACCGCCGTGGTGATCCCCGCGCACCGCCCGAAGGTGGGCATCTACCGCCTGCTGGTGGCCCTGACCGCGGCCGGCGCGGTGGCCGTGGACCTGTACCTCGGCAGCCCGGCGCGGGTGCTGAGCTACTTCACGATCCAGGTCGACCTGCTGCTCGCGATCGTCTTCACCCTGTCGGCCTGGCGAGCGCGGACGGCCGAGCGCCCCCTGCCCGCGCTGGTGACCGGCGGTGCGGTCTTCTACGCCCTGGTCGCGGGCCTCGTCTACCACGTACTCCTGGTGAACGAACCAGGCCCCTTCTCCCTGACCGGCCGGCCCGACGTCCACCACCTCTGGCAGGCACTCACCAACCAGACCCTGCACACGCTGATCCCGATCGCGGCCCTGTTCGACTGGCTCTTCCTGACGAGTCCGGCCCCACTGAGGGTGCGGGACGTGCGGAAGTGGCTTCTGTACCCCATGGCCTACCTGGCCTTCTCCCTGATCCGCGGGGAACGGCTGCCGGCGAGCGCGCCGGAGCGCTACCTCTACCCGTTCCTGGAGGTCGGCCGCCTCGGCTACCGGAGCGTCCTCGCCAACGCGCTCCTGATCGGCTTGGGGTTCTTCGCCCTGGCCCTCCTCATGATCGCCGTCGACCGCATCCGCCCGGACCCCACCCGCCGCCGCTGGAAAACCGGATTTCGTCTCTAGCCGCCAGTGGGCTAAAGTAAACGTCGTCGCCGCGACAAGCAGCGACATCGGGGTGTAGCGCAGCTTGGCAGCGCGCTTCGTTCGGGACGAAGAGGTCGTGGGTTCAAATCCCGCCACCCCGACAGCCGTAACAGCAGGTGAGGCACCTACTAGTCACTAGTAGGTGCCTCACCTGTTTGGTCTGCGTGTCTAACTGCGTGACTACCGCTTTCCGCGTGTCTACGGGCGCTGCTCCTGCGCTCCGAAGATCCCGTCCATGACCACGGCGCCGGTCTGGATCACGGGCCGGATCTGCTTCCTGTAGACCTCCTCGGTCACGGCGGTTCCAGAGTGTCCGACGAGCCGGGAGATCTCTTCCAGCGGGACGCCACGGTCGGACAGCAGAGACACGAAGCTGTGCCGCAGCTCCCTCGGCGTCCACTCGTCGGCGTCGATCCCGTCGATGCCCTTGAGCGCTTGGCGGAAGGCACGACGGACGTTGGCAGCGTCGAGCGGCTTACCCACGGCCGAGGAGAAGACGAGGCCGTGTTCCTCCCAGTCGTCCCCAGCGGCGAGCCGATCCCACCCCTGATCTTCGAACTGCTGCCAGAGGGCATCGACACAGCGCGCCGGGAGAGCGAGCGTGCGCCGGGACTTCCGGGTCTTCGTGTCCCCGCTTCGCCGGACCGACCGCCAGACGGCGATATGCGGAGGCTGAGGCGGGTCGAGGTCCGGCCGGCCTTTCAGAAAGACGTGGTCCCAGGTGAGGGCCCGGAGTTCTTCGGTGCGGGCCCCGGTCAGCAGAGCGACGACGATGTACGCGTACATCGAGGTTCCCTCGGCGCCCTGAGCACAGCTTCAGCCTGCGCGAAGGTGAGCGCCTTGGACGGGCGCCCGGCCTGCCCCTGGGGCACTGAGCATAGCTCGACGACATTCCGCTTCACCTTGTCCCGCGCCATGGCCCGCTTGACCGCGCGGTTGAGGCAGGAGTGGATTCCCTGGAGCGTGCGCGTGCTGAGCGACTTCGCTTTAGTGGCCAGCCAGCGATCTACGTCCTCCGCGCTCAGGTCGCGAAGCTTTCGCACGCCGAGCGATGGAATCACGTGCTTCTGACTCAGCAGCGTCACGGTCTCAACGGTGCTGGGGTCGAGGCCCGCCAACCCGTACGCCAACCAGTCGGTCACAGCGTCCTTGACCGTGTAGTTGGTGGGCGCAATGGCGAGGCCGTCTTCGTGGTCCCGGAGCACCTCCTTGAGCTTGGTCTTGGCTTCCGTCTTGGTCTTGCCACTCCCCCGCTTCACGATCCGCTTGCCGCTCGGATCGAACCCGAGGTTCGCCGTGGCGATCCACCGCTGTCTCTTCTCGTCCCAGTGCAGACCGCCGTCACCACGACTCCGACGCTTGGTCATCAGGCCGCACGCTCCATCTCACTCGCGATGAAGTCGCCGAGGGCGGAGGCTGGGATGCGCCGGCACCGCCCGATGGCGACCGAGGGCAGACGCCGGGTGCGGATCAGGTCATAGACCGTCGACCGGCCGACCTTCAGACGAGCCATGACATCGGACACGGTCAGCAGCTCATCGTCACGCATGCGTTGGTTCTCCTTCCGTTCCGGGGGCGGGTTCGAGTGAGGCAGCGAGCCACGTCTCGCCAGCGCTGAGGCCCGTTCCGGCGAACACCCAGTGGGCCAGTACGAGGGTGGTTTCGCCGTCCTGCGGTACAGCCGGTGCGGTTTGGGCGCGGCGCCACTCGGCACGGGCGTCGCGGAGTGCACCGAGGGTGGTGGAGTAGCGGCGGGACTTGGTGGAGAAGTGGCCGCGGAAGCCGAGCATGTGTGCCCACGCCCGAAGGCGGAGGTCTGCCAGCTCGGGGCGAGCACCGAGGGACCAGGCGGTTCGGATCATGCGTCGGGCGTGCTCGGTGATCCGGGCCTGGGCCAGCTCGGCGAGGAAGCGGATCGGCCGGTCCAGGGTGCCGGTCGCTGTCTCGGCGCCCTTGGTGGCGTACTTGGCGATGTACGCCGCTACGGCCCGTTCGGTCAGCTCCTGGCCGTCGTCGAAGTCGGCGGAGCGGATCGTGCGCACGTCGAGCTGCCGACCGAAGACAAAGCGGTGTGCCCGGCCGTCGATCTCCGGCCCGTCCACGCGCGCAGCCGTGGCCGCGGCCTGGATGGCGTCGGTGAGCAGGTCGGCAGTGGCCCAGGGCGGAGGTGCGGTGTCGCCGCCCTCGGGGCCGTCGAGGCGGATGACAGCGTGGAAGTGGACGGCACCACGCTTTTGGTACTCGGCCACCTTTGCGAAGGAGACCCGCGCGTGGTGCCGGAACGCCCGCTGTGTGAGGCCGGCGCGCTTGGCGACCTCCCGGCGCAGATAGATCGAGAAGCGCCGCCACAGGGCACCGGAGTGTGCGTTCCAGAGGACGGCCGCTTCATAGTCGTACGTGTCCGGATCGAGCGGTGTGCCCAGGGCCGGGTCCTGTTCGTCGTGGCGGATGCCGCAGCGGCAGTCTCGGCCGCTCGAGGGACGGTTGTGGACCGGGCCGAAGCTTGGGGCGGTGAACGTGGCGAAGACCCGCGGGTGCGTTGCTACGCGTTCCGGGGTGCCCTTGCCGCCGCGTAGTCCGGCGGTGATCAGGTGGTAGGTGTCGCGGCGGTAGGTCTCGGCGCAGGCCGCGCACCGGGTTGCGCGGCGGTTGTTGCAGCGGACGAGGAGCTGTCCGGCGGGGAGGCTGGCGGAGTCCAGGTGGCGCAGGACGTTGCCGATCTCGCCGGTCGTCGTGCTGACCGCGTACTCCGTGCGGTGGCCGTCGAGGCGGACCGGGTGGGTGCAGCCGCCCAGGCCGGAGAGTTGGTGGGCCAGCTCGGGCAGGTTGCCGAGTGAGGCGAGCATGGAGAGTTCCGCCAGCGGGGGCGGAGTCTGCCGGGTGATGATGGGTGTTCCTTTCTGCTGTTTCGACGGTTGGAGGGGTGGCCCCGGGGCGGCGGGATGCTTGGCGGCTTGCTACCGCCCCGGCGGCCGGTCAGCGCTTGTTCGCGCCGCTGAGCAGGGAGCGCAGGACCACGGCGGCGATGGCCACGGACACGGCCGATACGGCGACGGCCGCCAGGAGCGCGGTGAGCACGACGCCGACGACGACCACACCGGCGACCGCGACCGCGAACGGAGCGAGCGACCGGCCCGCGAAAGGCGCCGAAGCCTGCGTCTGCTGAGGGACGACGGGCATCGTCGGCAGCGTCGGAACATCGGGCAGCTTGGGACGGAACACGGTGGACCTCCTTGTCACTTGTGGGTGCCGTTGACCACGCCGACTCCCGAACGGGTGCCGGACTCGATGGCGGGCGCGAGGAAGGTGTGCGAGAGCCAGAAGCCGAACAGAGCGATCACCACGGCGACCCAGAGACGGATGCCGAGGAACTTGATCGCGGCCCAGGCGATGACGCCCAGGACGAAGACGAGCGGGAGCGAGACGGTCACAGCGGTCTCCTCAGCGGACGGCGCAGCGATGGGTGCGGGCGGCCAGCTCGGCGGCGGCGCGGCTGTCGTAGTCCGTGGAGAAGCCGCAGCGCGGGGCCGTGCAGGCGGCGGTGTGCTTCTCGCGGCCCCGGCCGTCGTAGTACGTGCCGACCTGGACCGGGCCGATGCGGACGACGTTGCGGAAACGGCGGTTGGCGGGCATGTGTGCTCCTTCAGAGCTGTGCGGCGATGGCTTCGGCCAGTTGCGCCGGTACGCCGAGCCGTGCGCGGAGTGTCGGAGTGTCGATGGCCGCGCCGGTCCGCGCTCGGTGTTCGGAGGCGACCTTTCGGGCGTGGTCGACGAGGGCGGCCGGGACCGGCACCGAGGAAGGGGCGATGGCCGGTCGAGGTTCGGGCTCAGGGGCGGTCGGCTCGGGGATGACGGGTGCGGGTTCGCCGGTCGTGTCGTGTGCGGTGTGGGCGAGGAGGGTGCCGCCGAGGAAGGCGACCGCGGGCCATCCGGCGACGAGGATGCGGAGCCAGGCGGGTACGGCGACCAGATCGAGCAGGCCTGCAGTGGCGACGTTGGCGCCGAGCGACGCGGTCAGCGCCACGAGGAACCAGCACCACCCGCCCGCTTTCGCCCCGCCGGAGCGCAGTCGACGCCAGGCCGCCACCAGCAGCAGGTCCACGGAAACCGGGTACGCCCACGCCTTCCACCCGTGCTGTCCTGCGGCCGAGGCCAGGTCGTGCAGGTGGGCGAAGGACAGCGCGGCGGCGATGACCGCCTGCACGAGCACCGCGTCGACGCGGGTCAGGTGGGCGCGCACGGTTCGATTCCCTCCGATGTGGTCAGTCAGTGGACTTGAGTTCGTCGGCCCGCGCGCGTGCAGCGGCGGCGACCTCGGCCCCTTCGGTGTCGCCGGGCCGGTCGGCGGCGATGCGTTCCAGCAGGTCCGCCTTACGGCTCATGAGTTCGCGGTAGTTGCCGACGCCGAATTTGCGGTGGTCGGACAGGTCGGCGATCAGCGCCGAGACTTTGGAGATGGACGGGCGGGACAAAGTGACTCCCTCGTTTTCGGGCATGGCGGGGTAGGGACTTGGCACGAGACGGACGTGCGGGCCGTTGGAGCGTGGTTGAGCGGTCAGCCGCCTACTCGGCGAGCGGGACTGGCTTGACCAGCGATACCGGGGCGTCAGCCGGACGGAGCGGCACCGCGGGCCGGAACGGTTCGAGCGCGGGCAGGTTCGGCACCAGGTGAGCCGACTCCCGGCAGACCGCAGCAGCGTCGCCGAGTGAGAGGTACGGGGTGCGGATACGAGACCAGCCGCCGGAGGTGTCACCGGCCACGGCGAGGCCGGGGCGTTCGGGGGCGATGGCACAGGCGGCGTCGACCGCTTCCGGTGCGATGTCGCCGAGCGCCATCTTTGCGGACGCTTCGTCGTTGACGCGGTGGCACACGCGGCCGGTGAGCTGGGCCCGCAGCATGGTCGCGCCCTTGCCCAGCTCAGCCCCGAACCTCTGCCCGCAGACTTCCAGGTAGATGCCGGCGGCGCGGCCGAGCTGCGCGAGACGGATGAGCTGGGTGACCATCTCATCGCGCCGTTCCTCGTCCTTGCGCGTTGCGACGAGGAACAGTTCGGCCACTTCATCGACGAACAGCACGATCGGCACCGGCCGTTCTTCCTCGGGCAGGCCCCAGATGTCGGAGGTGATCTCCTCGTCCGGGGTGCCCGGCGCGACGCCTTGCCGGGCCTTGATCAGGTCGTACCGGTCTTCCATCTCCTTCACGAGGACCGGCAGCAGCTCGGCCGCCTGCTCGGGATCGGTGGCCAACGCCGATAGCCGCGGGGCGAAGGGCGCGAGCTCCACGCCCCGCTTGCAGTCGATGCCGACCAGCGCGACCGGCTGCTGCGCCAGCCCGGTGACCAGGTGCCGTTGGTACATGGACTTCCCAGACAGGGTGGCGCCGAGGGTGAGTTGGTGCGGGATGGTCCGGTAGTCCCGTACGAAGGCCGTCGCGTCCTCCCTCAGCGCCACCGGCACCTTGAGGAGTCCGCGCTCCGCTTTCCTGGGCATCCGGACGTTGCTCAGCACGTCGAAGCCGACGAGCCGCAGTTCCACCACGCCCGGCTTCACGTCCGTCACGTACACGGCGTGCACGCCCCAGGCATGCCGCAGTCGTTCCGCCGAGGCGGCGACCTCTGCTGGCTCCTGGCCCGGAGCCAGGCGTAACCGAAGCCGCAGGCCCGTCGAGGTGGCCGGATGACTCCCCGGCGAGGAGGCACCGGCCGGACCTCGCGGCGAGACGTCGCCTTGACCGCCAGGGCCCGCAGCCGGGAGGGCTGGACGGTCAGGCCGCACGCCTCCATGACGGAGCTGTAGGAGCCGAGGAGCCGGACCGTCGATATCGGCAGGCCGACCGTGGACCAGTAGACGCCCGGGTGACGGGCCCGGGTGTAGGCAGCCCCGCCACCGAGTCCGGCGAGGGGGCCACCCACCTCCAGCAGCGTCAACCAGTCCGACATCAGGCCGAGGCCTCGGCCCGAGCCGGGAAGGTGGCCGGTGTGACGGCTGCGGCGCGAAAGGCGATGCCGTGCCGCTGCTGACCGTTGAACACGGTCTCCCACGGCCGGGCCACCAGACCCGGCAGCGAGACCGGAGCGCCGAGCGTCAGGCCCTCAGAGATGCCGCTTTCCGGAACGGTGACCTTGATCAGCGAAGACTCGCCGTCCTCGATGTAGACGGCGCCGATCGTCATGAGTGCTTCGCCGCTGGTGGCGTCCTTGGCGATCTCTCCGGTCTGGCGGTCCCGAACCTTGGGTTCCGGTGCTTCGGTGAGCAGGATGGTGGCCGCCGAAGTCTCCACACGGATGACACGCACAGAAATGCTCTCCCTTGCGTTGCGCCGCACGCGCGTACGGCCGCGTTTAGTGACGAATGACTACGCAACGGGAGGTTGACCTCATACCGACTGGGCGCGATACGCTCCAGGAGCGTTGATGCCAAAGACGCACCCGGCCTGAGTGGGCTGCCTCCCGCTCAGGCCACATCTGTTTCTGTGGCCCTTCCGCTTACGCGCCGGTGCAGGTCTGCCTTCCTGCTCCGGCCCGTTCGCATGTCCGCACCGCCAACTCCGCTGGACGCGAAGGGGCTTGCCGACACCAACCACAGTAACCCGTACTCCAAGTACTGCCTAGTACTTCAGGTACCAGTCCGTACTTCGTGTACGCCCAACTCCGCCGCCAGGTTGCGGAGTTCCTCAGAGGGCGGCTGGGCCATGGTCAACAGGTCCGCCGCAAGCTGCTTCACCATCGGCAGGGCCCGCACCATCTCGGGCGACAGCTCACGCGCCCTGAAGAGCGCTGAGACCGCATCAGCGACCTGCCGACGCTGGGCGTAGGCCCTGGCGACATCGATCTGAAAGCGCGTCTGCCGTTCCGCCGACAGCCCCGACTCGTCGACGGCCTGCGCAGCCCGCAGTGCGACACCGGCATCTCCCAGGTCCACCGCGACGGCAACCTCGTGCAAGCCGACGTTGGTCGGTCCGAACTCGGTGTTGTAGTCGTTGCGCCCGTCACCGACCTGTTCGGCCATCTCACGGGCCTCACGGAGATAGCCGTACGCTTCATCGGCCAGGTTCGACCGAGCGGCAGCAACCGCCCGTTGCAGTGTCAGGGCGCCGCGCAGGGCCACCGCCTCGATCTGCCCGGACTCCGCCAGAGGTCGCAGCGCATCAGCGGCACTCCCGGACACCTGGGCTGCCTGCTCGAAGTGACGGGCACCGAGAAAGACCAGCGACAGACGGAACTCACCGGCCGCCATCAACAGCGGATCATTCGCCCGCTCGGCGGCGACCACCGCACGGTCCACCGCGATCCAGGCCGCCTCGGGCTCGCCCATGTTCGCGAGCGCACCACTGCACGTGTGGTACATGACCGCCAGTAGCCGGAACAGTTCCGGACGCTCCGCCTCAGCAGCCGAGCGAGTGGCCGCCTCCAGCCGGGGAACGAGCCCCTCGAGCAACTCGGCCAGGTCGGCATAGTTGCCCTGATGCGTGAACGACCAGGCACGGTCGACCTCGGCGCGAAGCGCCGGAACATCAGGGGAAGCGTTCTGCGGCGCGAGGACCGCCTTCAGTGAGTGCGCGGCACTCAGCACCATCCGCAAGCGACTCGCCCCAGGTGGCTCACCCTCGGCGATCGACGCAACGATGGGGGCCTCAGCCGCCAACTCGGCGACCGGAACCTCAAGGACATCGGCGACCTTTTCCAACACGGTCATCCGGTCGATGCGGCGTACGCCCCGCTCCACCTGGGACACCCAGGCTTCCGAGCGCCCCAGCAGGCCCGCGAACTCCTTCTGCGACAGCCCTCGGCGCTTGCGATGGAAGGCGATCTTGCGACCGAGCGCCTTCTGATACTCAGTGCTCAACGTCCACGCCCTTGCCGGACACGAAGTCCAGGCGATCGACCTCCGTGGCGGAGAGGTACCGGTCCCGCTCGGAGAGGAAGGCCCGCACGTAGTCCTTCGACTCGTGCTCTTCGAACGCGTCCTTGTCCCGGTAGAGCTCGTAGAACACGCGCTCCAGGGGGCGGCCGTCAACGCGGTGCACTGCATAGATCACCGTTCCGGGCTCGTTCGCACGGATCTGCTCACCAGTCCGGGCCACAAGGTCATCGAAGGCAACTGCCGACTCTTCGTCCTTGCAGGTGAAGCGCACAAACAGACCGAACATGCGAAGTCCTCTCTCCATCGGCATCCAGGCCAGCACCAGACCGCAGGCCGAACGCTATGCGCTGGGCCGCCCGCACGAAAAGTACGAACCCGTACTCCAGGTACGCGCACATTCGGTACGGTGCTAGTACTAATTGTACGGCTCTGCATGGTCCGTGTCAGCCGATCGGCCCGGCTGACACAGAAAGCAGCAGGTCATCCGCCATGGAGGACGCCATGCCCACCCACCGACGCACCTTCCCCGGAGAGCCCCAACAACTCCGCGCGGCGCGCAGTTGGACCCGCGCGACACTGAACGGCCACCCCCACTCGGAAGACGCCGAGCTGATCGTCACCGAACTCGGCACCAACGCCCTCATGCACACCGCCAGCGGCGACCCAGCCGGCGCCTTCCACGTCACGCTCACGGTCTCCGAGCTGATCGTGACCATCGCAGTAACGGATTCCGGAGACGCCAAGACCAGTCCCGCGGTCCAGCACCCATCCCCCAACGCCACCCACGGCCGAGGCCTCGGCATGGTCGCCGCTCTCGCCCATCGCGTCCTGGTCCACGGCGACGACTCCGGCCGCACCGTCACCGCCGAACTCCGTGTCCCGGCCGAACTCCAGGAGTCGTCGCCGTGCTCATGAATCCCCCACCAGACGACGCACGCCTCGGAGACCACGTGGGCAAACCCCGCCGCGGATACTGGTGCGAGTGCTGGACGCAAGACCTCACTACGCAGCAACAGCCGGCACCGCCTCGGACGAGGCATGGATGTGGTTATACGAGGGCCGCGTCCACACGAGGCGTGCACTCCTACGCGCGGAGCCCAGCACGGTGACCATCACCCAGGCCAGCACACGCGTGACGTGGACGATCCGACCAGTGCTCTTCTTGCCGCTCGCGCATCGCCAAGAGGGCAAACTCCCAGCCTGCGTAGACGACTTCAAAGCACCCACACCCCACGCGACCGACTGAGTTACAACCTTCTTCACGGGTTCAAGCACCCGTCGTCGCTTCGCTCCTCCGGGCGGGCGCGGGCGGCAGGCACACGGGGCATGAGGTCAGAACACGTCGGGGCTGGGGCGGTCGGCTCCGTGCACCACGAGGGACGGCGGGTCAGTCGTCACCCCAGCCGCGGAACGTCCCTGCCCAGCGGCGGAGACTCGCCCTGATCAAGCCCGGCCAGCATCCACAACGCTTGTGACCTGCCACACACGACCCCACATGCCCGCATATGTCCGTTTAATTGATAGAATCATCAGAACCGAGGATATGATCCCTTAGAGACGGAGCAGCACATGGCATTCACGTTCCTCGACCCTGCGTATACGGCTCCAGGTTGCATGCAGGAGCCACACCTGATGCATCACCGAGCTAGGCCGTCACTCGTTCACTCGCGCACCTTGCCGCAACCACGATCCATGCTGACCATCGCCTTGCTGCTCATTCTGGCGATCACACTCATCGATCTTCAGGTGCCTGGCTCAGCTCATCTCGGCGACTTGCTGATCATGGTGCCTGTACTCACTGCCTGGTACGCGAGCTCCCGGGTGACCTCACTTGTCGCCCTCATGTCCGTGTCGGCTTTGATGGCCATCTACCTGGTCCGCCAAACGGTGAACCCGCCACAGACGGCTGCCCTCCTTGCGACCTCGGTGGCCGTCACGATCGCCCGGTACCTGACGGAACACGGACAGCGAAAGCTGGTCCAGCTGCACGCAGTCGCCGAGGCCGCGCAACGCGCCATACTGCCTCCCCTCCCCCACCGACTCGGCCCTCTTCACCTGGCCTCGACGTACCTGGCGGCAGAGGACGAAGCACGCATCGGCGGAGATCTCTACGCCGCCGTGCGCACGCCCACGGGAACACGGTTGATCATCGGCGACGTACGAGGCAAGGGCCTGGCGGCGGTCGGCAACGCCGCCCACACCATCAGCACGTTCCGCGACGCCGCCCGCCGACTGACCACGCTGCCGGAACTCGCCGCCTACCTGGATTCAAGCGTCCGCAGCAACGCATCCGAAGCAGTGAGCCCCGAACAGACCGAAGAGGCGTTCGTCACCGCCACTCTCCTCGAAATCCCCGACGCCGAGCCCCTCGTGCGGAGCGTCACCTGCGGACACCCCCCACCGCTACTCCTACGAGGGAACGACGTCGTGACCCTGGAAGCCGGCCAACCCGCGCCCCCGCTGGGACTGGGCGCATTGACGCAAACCACCTATCACCTCGACACCTTCGCCCTACGCGCCAAAGACACCCTCCTCCTCTACACCGACGGTGCCATCGAAGCCCGCAATACCGACGGCGAGTTCTACCCGCTCGCCAAACGACTCACCCCCCAGAACCACCGCCATCCCACGGCACTCCTCAACCACCTCCGCGGCGACCTTCTCAACCACGTCGGCGGCCGACTCGACGACGACGCCGCCTTGATCGCAATCAAACGTCAACCCGCTGACGGCATAGCGCCATCGGCTGACCAATCGACCTGTGATGAGTGCGGCGTCTCGATGTCCTTCGATATGCGGTCACGCAGCACTTCTGACCTGGGGGAACGACCCAGTGCAGTACAGCAGGGAAGTACAGCAACCACCACGACCGCCACCGACCGCCAACGGTCCTTGGCGACCAGTTGACCAGCCCACCTGACCTCAATGACCATCCTGCCCATAGTTCGCATCGAGGGGCGAACAGGTTGAGCGACGCTTGACTCGGTCATTGAGACTGCGCCGACCGCATGATCAAGGTCACCGAGCCGTGTCACGAGCGTGCCAGATCGAGGGGGGAGCCGCGGGGAATCACGGAGACTCCCGGTAGCCGTAGACGAGATCAGCCCCCGACCAAACTTGCTGGTCAGGGGCTGATTCCCGTTACTGTGGCGGCGCCAGGATTCGAACCTGGGAAGGCTGAGCCGGCAGATTCCCAAGCTGAGAGCTCGGGTGCCGTCGTCGCGAGCCGGCCCCACGGCTTGCTCTGGTCAACAGCATTGACAGCGTGGCGGAGGCGCCGGTGGGGGTGCAGCAAGACATACGCGCGCATGGTCGGTCGGCGCACCCGCCGTCATGGCTGACTGTCGTCGGCTGAGGTTCATGCGGACCGTTCGAGGGTGGCC